>CAYXAN010000198.1:0-4209 GCA_964461705.1 uncultured Sarcina sp.
TCCACCAAGTGTGGTGCACCGTTCAGAATGCGGACCTTTCGCTTCTTGTAGGGTGCAACCTCCGGGACAACATGCACATTGACGCCCGCCTTCTTGAAGGGCAGCTTCTCCTCCAGCCACTCCGGTCCTTCGATGTACCAGACGCCGAATACCTCTCCTACATCCTTGATGCCGTCCTCATAACCGTTTTCCTCATCCATTCGGGCATTTTCCTTAGCATCACGGATACGTCCGGGAACGATACGGTCTACCAGGGTTGAACAGAACAGGCAGTCCTCTTCGATATACTTCTTGAATTCCTCCCCGTAGCCCCAGTCATCCGCGTGCTTCAGAATCACCTTCTTGAGCTCCTGCCCGTTGGCATCGATCAGCTCACAGGAAAGGAAGACAATGCCGGGCTTGCCGGCCTGAAAACGCTCATGCAGAAGGACTGCTGCCTTTGCAGGAAAGCTGGAAGGCGGCAGCTGATCCGGTGTGCAGGTATTGTCATAGGTGATGCCGGCTTCCGTGGTATTGGATGCCATATATTCCAGATCATCGGAGCAGGCAATTTCACGCATTTTATCCCAGTCTGCAGGATCATACGGATTGTAGCATGCATCGACGCAGGAAATGACGCGCTTCCTGTCAACCTTCTCACCGTTCTCGGCGCCGCGAAGATACAGGGTGTACAGACCCTCCTGATCGTTGATAAACGAGGCCAGTCCCTGCGCAATCGGCTGTGCCAGCGCGATCTTGCCGTTCCATCCTGCTTTCTCATTGGACATATCGAACCAGTAATCAACAAAAGCCCGGAGGAAATTCCCCTCACCGAACTGCAGAACCTTTACCGGCGCTGCCCCCTTGTCCAGAATATATCCGTCATACCCGGACTTTTTCAGAACCTCATAATTCAGCTTTTCCATCTGTGCTCCCTTTCCCGGGGTGTTCCCCCGTGACTTGCGTGCTGCAGTCTTCCGCATGCTCCGTCCTGATGAAACGATTGCCGGCGGCAGTCCTGTGATAAAAGTGGTAATTTTTTGACAACCTCTTGCTCCTATGTTTCCCATTATCTGACAAAGTTATGGCCATGTCAAGGTGGTGTTTTCGGGGAGTTTGTGGTCATTTCTTGGCAAACTATTGATTTTTCCGTGATACTGTTTTATTCTGTACCCGTAAAAGGATACAAAAACAGCCGCGGCACTCCCGCAGCTGTCCGACATCATATGTTAAGGACGATTTCCTATGAAGGCTCAGCGGCTCAATCAGTTAGAGGAATTTATTGTAAAAAAGCAAACCGTCACTCTGGAGGACATTTGTTCGGAATTCGACATCTCCGTCACCACGGCGAGGCGCGATCTGAATGAGCTCATTGCGGCAGGAGGGCGTGTTGAGAAGGTTTACGGCGGGGCCAGAACAACACAGCCCGTCTCCGGATCCCGTTCCCTTAAGGGGTATCACAAGCGTGTCGGCGTATTGAGTGACAGGAAGCAGGACATCTGCCGCATGGCTGCCGCGAACATTGTCCCGGGAGATGTCATCTTTGTCGACACGGGCACCACCTGCACCGGCATTCTTTCCTTCCTTAAGGACACGCCCTGCACCGTGATCACCAACAGCCTTCCTGCCGCCAATCTGGCCGCTCCGCTCGAACAGATCACGCTGATTCTCCTGCCCGGGCGTCTTAACCGCAATGCCATGGCCTTTGTCGGTTCCGAGACCTGCGATGCTCTGGACAAATACAACATCGACAAGGCCTTTATGACCACCAGCGGCGTCACCATCGAGGACGGTCTCACCGACACAACAGCCGAGGAGTATACCATCAAGCGTTCCGTCATCCGAAGAAGCCGCGACATTCATCTTCTTGCGGACAGCTCCAAGTTTGATCAGAAGTCTCTTTATACCTTCTGCTCTCTGGACCGGCTCTGTGCCATTTACACCGCAGGGGAAATGGATCCGCGATATGTGCAATACTGCGACGACCACAGCATCACACTGTATCGGTAAACGATATCGGTACCGCTCAGAGCATGCTCAGTGAGATGCGCTTTTTCCCGATGTCCACAGACTCTACGGTCACCTCCACGATATCCCCCACGTGAATCACCTCCAGCGGATGATTGATGTAGCGTCTGGAGATCTTCGAGATATGTACCAGTCCGTCCTGATGAACACCGATGTCTACAAAGGCGCCGAAATCAACAATGTTGCGGACCGTCCCCTTCAGCTTCATCCCGGGCTTCAGATCCTCCATCGTCATAACATCCGAGCGCAGAATCGGAGCCGGCATTTCCTCCCGGGGATCTCTTGCCGGTTTTTCCAGCTCATCCAGAATGTCCTTCAGCGTCAGCTCTCCCAGCTCCAGATCCGATGCCAGCTGCGCCAGTCCCTTCCCCGGCAGCTTCTCCTTCACCCTGTGAAAGTCCGCCTTGTCGTTTGACAGCCCAAGGATCTCCAGGAGCTTCTCCACTGCCTTGTAATTTTCCGGATGCACCGCCGTCTCGTCCAGCGGCTCCCTGCCGCCGCGGATGCGCAGAAAGCCCGCGCACTGCTCAAATGCCTTCGGTCCGAGCTTACTCACCTTCAAAAGCTCCCGGCGGCTGCAGAATCTGCCGTTGGCCTCCCGGTAAGCCACAATGTTTTTAGCCAGAGCCTCTGAGATTCCGGACACATGTGACAGCAGCGAAAAGGATGCGGTATTCAGATCCACTCCCACACGGTTGACACAGTCCTCCACCACGCCGCCCAGCGCTTCATCCAGCTTCTTCTGGTTCATGTCGTGCTGGTACTGTCCGACACCGACCGCCTTAGGGTCAATCTTTACCAGCTCTGCCAGAGGATCCTGCAGGCGTCTTGCCATGGAGGCGGCCGATCGCTGTCCGACGTCAAACTCCGGAAATTCCTGCGTGGCAAGCTTGCTGGCACTGTACACGGAAGCCCCTGCCTCATTGACCACAACGTAGTGCAGGGGCTTTTCCGACGGCTGCTCCTTCTGGATTTCCCGGATCATCTCGACAATCACCTGCTCGGACTCGCGGCTGGCCGTGCCGTTTCCGAGACTGATCAATGTAACATGATCCTTTGCGATCAGCTTCTTGATGACCGCCTTGGCCTCCGCTACCTTGTTCTGCGGGGCCGTCGGATACACCACTGTCGTGTCCAGCACCTTTCCGGTGGCATCAACCACAGCGATCTTGCAGCCGGTGCGGAATGCCGGATCCCATCCCAGTACCACCTGACCGCTGATGGGAGGCTGCATGAGAAGCTGCTCAAGATTCTTGCGGAACACCTGAATGGCGCCGTCCTCCGCCGCCTCGGTAAGCCGGCTGCGAATCTCCCTCTCAACGGAGGGCGCAATCAGACGCTCGTAGGCATCCTCTGCGGCGGCAGACAGAATCTCCATGTTCTCGGTCTTTTTCCGATTCTTTCCCGCCCCTTGCCTGTGATCCAGCCATTGCAGAATATGCCGAAGGATCTCATCCTCCGGTGCATTGATCCGAACGGCGAGATATTTTTCCTTCTCCCCGCGGTTGATTGCAAGGACACGATGTCCCGGAAGTCTGGCAACGGACTCTTCAAATTCAAAGTACATCTCGTACACGCTGCGCCGGTCTTCCTTGGTTCCGTGAACAGCCGCAGCCTTGGTCTTCTTCCCGGGTGCTTGCGCCGCTCCTGCTCTTTTTTCGGCCTCCCCTGAGGATGCCGCCTGTGCCCCGCCTGCCGGTTCTTTTTTCTCTGAGGTCGAAATTGTGCCGCTTTTCCAGGTCTTTTCACGAATCCAGGTTCGAAGGCCCGCATCATCCGAGATCCGCTCTGCCACGATGTCCTGTGCTCCCTGCAGCGCCTCCTTCGGCGTACGTACCTTCTGCTCCTCCGGAACGCCAGGATCTGACAGCACATCCGGCCGCGACACGTATCCGGCCGCCTCGGCCAGCGGCTCCCGGCTCAGCTCTCCGCTCATAATGGCATCTGCGAAGGGCTCCAGCCCCTTCGCTTTGGCAATCCCGGCCCTGGTCTTCCGCTTCTGTTTGTACGGACGGTACAGATCCTCCACCGTCACCTGTGCCGCAGCCTCCTCAATCTGCCGGCGAAGCTCCTCTGTCAGCTTTCCCTGTTCCTCAATGGACGAGATGACCTGCCGCTTCCTTTCCTCCAGATTCCGCAAGGCGGACAGGCGCTCTCCGAGAAATCGAAGCTGCTCATCATTCAGCGCCCCCGTTGCTTCCT
>CAYXAN010000199.1:0-4173 GCA_964461705.1 uncultured Sarcina sp.
ATCCGTCCACAGATCTGCCATATCAGAGGTCAGGCTCTGCAGGTGATCATATTCCTCCTGACTGATCATGGAGGCATCCGGCGTCGTGTTGTCCTTCTCCAGAAGCTCCAGATTCAGCTCATGCTGCGCCTTCAGCGCATCAACGAAGGTACTCTTTTGCTGAAGTGTCCCTGTCACCTCCGTATCCAACAGCCACTGCCGGTTCACGGCGGTATGGAAATCGTCCTTTTCCGACACCGTCACCGTCTCGTCCACCGTACCTGTAATATCCGAATTGATCCACTTGGAATCTGCGGAAATGGTTTGTCCCGGCTTGACCTCCGGCAGATGTGCATTGGTCCAATCCACCGTCTTCTGGTAAGCATCCGCACAGCCGCACAGTGTTGTCAGCAGCACCATCTGCGCTGTGAGAATCATTATTTTTCCACGTCTCATTTCTCTCGCCCCTTAAGTTCAGATTTAAGCAAAACATTAACCAACCTGCCATTATATACGCAGTTTTCCGCCTCGTCGTTACACAAAACAGAAAGAATGTCCCAAAAAATCCCCAAGAGGTCGCAGGGCCACGACTTATTGTGGATTCTTTTCACAAAAAGTTATCTGTTTAGCACCCGCATCTCGATTTTCCTTCGGAAAACCTCGATGCGGCTGGCCAGAGTGGCTACGCCCCTTGGCCACCTGTCAATTTCAATCATGAATCCGGTCGCAGGGCGCCCGATTCATGTTGAAATTGCCAGGTGCTAAACAGATACAAAAAAAGCAGCTCCTGCGGTGAACCCTCTCCCGCAGAAGCTGCACTCTTTTTGTCAGCTGTAATGTAGTAAGCAGCCATCTTTCACAGAAAAGAGCAAATTCCGATGCGAATCACTCTTCTTCCTCCTGCCTCGTCGGAAACAGCTTTACCAGAACCTTCATAATCACAATGAGAATTACCGCAACAGCAAAAATTCCCAGCATTCCAAAGCCCATCACCTTCAGGGACTCCATAAAGTTCGCTAACATCGCCTATTCCTTATCCTTTCATGTTGTATCCTATCCTGTCACTGCACCTGTCGCTGTCAATCCGTGCAGTCCTTCAAAAATCGTAACCATTTAGGGAAACGCTGATTTAATCAGCGTTTCCTTAGACCAGAGGGATCAGGCTCAGCAGCAGTCCTCCTGCGATAACGGAGGCAATCTGTCCTGATACATTGACACTGGTGGCCTGCATGATCAGTACGTTCGTCGGGTCCTCCTTCAGACCCATCTGCGTAATTACGCGCGCCGACATCGGAAATGCCGAGATGCCGCAGGCTCCGATCATCGGATTGATCTTGTCCTTGCGGAACAGGTTGAGGAGCTTGGCAAACAGTACGCCGCCCGCTGTATCGAAAATGAAGGCAACCAGTCCCAGCACCAGAATGAAGATGGTCTGAACGTTCAGGAAATTCTCGGCGCGCATCTGAGATGCCACGGTAATGCCCAGCAGCAATGTGATCAGGTTTGCAAGAGCCCCCTGCGCGGTCTCGGAAAGAGAATCCAGCACGCCGCACTCACGAATCAGATTGCCGAACATCAAAAAGCCAACCAGCGCCACGCTTCTGGGAGCGATGAGGCCTGCCACCACCGTGATGCAGATCGGGAACAGAATTTTCGCCGTCTTGGATACGCTGCTGCTCTGATAATTCATATGAATGGTACGCTCTGCCTTCGTTGTAATCAGACGGATGACCGGAGGCTGAATGATGGGTACCAGCGCCATGTAGGAATATGCTGCCACAATGATTGCGCCCAGATATTTGGAAGAGAAATAATCCGCGACGAAAATGGAGGTCGGTCCGTCCGCTGCACCGATGATGCCGACCGATGCCGCATCCTGCAGCGAGAAGCCAAACAGCGTCGCCAGACTCAGGGTAAAGAAGATTCCGAACTGAGCCGCCGCGCCGAAGAGCATCATCATCGGATTCGCCAGAAGAGGTGTGAAGTCGATCATGGCGCCGATGCCGATGAACAGCAGCAAAAGGAACAGCTCATTGGAAATCCCGGCGTTGAACAGAATATCCAGCGGCCCCTCTGTCAGTACCCCATCCATGGTCTGTGTCACGGCCCCGGACAGGGGCAAATTGACAAAGATGGCTCCGAATCCCATCGGCACCAAAAGGGACGGCTCCATCTCCTTCCTGATTCCAAGGTAGATCAGAATCCCTCCGATCACCCACATGGCAACCATCTGCCATGTCAGATTTGTTACATTCCCGAACAAATCCATCAACTGCTGCATACAAATTACCTCCTTCGTGTCGGTGCGGATCCCTGCCGCGTACAAAAAACGACAAGACCCCTGCCGCAGCCTCTGCTGCAGCAAAAGTCTTGCCGTCAGATACCCATTTGCGATCCGCACGCGAATCCCACAAGCTCTGCTTCGACACCGGGCATACGCCGTGCATTGACGATGTCGAATCCCGCCGAAGCAATCCTCCGGTCGGGCAGCTACTCCCTCTTTCAATACTTAAGAATAGCTGACTTCGCGGGGAGCGTCAATCCCTTTTTCTGTCATTTGTAACTGTAAAACCCCGGACATGCAGACGCTGATTTTTATTCGCTCCGGCGCCTGCAGTCCTATTTGTTGTTGATCGCCGTGACGGCCCACCAGCCCTCTCCGACCTTTTCGATCACAACCTCCGGGGCCTTCTGGAGCAGGCTGATGCTGAAGGAATCCCCTGTAATCTCCGTGTGATACAGCTCGCAATAGCTCACATTCCGGATCAGATCCTCCGAAAAGGTCGCATTGAAGTCCAGTGCCGTAAGTGCCTCCGCGCTCTCAATGCTCGTTCCGTCCAGAGTGATCGGGAACTGGCACAGGCCCGCCAGATAATCCATGCTCTGCGCCCGGAAGGCCAGCACAACCTGCGCTGCCGTATAGCAGGCATCGTAGTCCTTCTGCGGAACGCTGTCATCCCGGTTTTCCAGGGACACAAAGGTCGCATTCTCCGTATTGCCGTCGTCCCCTATGACGCCCTTGTAGGTCACCTCATAGCAGTGTCCCGGATGAACACCGTCCTCCGTCAGATTGGCGATATCCATATCCGCACCGCTGAAGGTAACAACGCTTCCTGTATAGGACAACAGGGTAAAGGAGTGCATGGATGCATCCGCCATCACGCCGGATACCGAATTTTCCACATCAGCCATCGCCTCCCCATAGGTTGTATTCAGCATTTCCCAGCCCTCTGCCGCCTGAATCGAATTGCGCAGGGATGCGGTATCCTCCGCCATTTCAAGATAGTGATCCAGGACATCTCCCTCAAAGGGAGCCTCCGTGGGATAGGAAACGGACACATATCGAGTCTCCTCCGTGTCCGCATTCCGAATCACCCCGACAAAGTCACCGCCGATGTACTGAATATAGACCGGCGGCTCCGGTGAAACCTGAATGCTGCAAAGATTTCCGCTTCCGCAGGACTCGACTGCCTCGGTGTCCTCAAAGCTCAGGCTGTAGCCGCCTTCGAATTCAGAGGCCTTCCACTGATAGCCGTCCTCCCAGGAGGCCGGAATCCTCGCCGTAAAATACGGTGTGGAAACCGTATCCCCTTCCAATACCACGGTATCCGATAACTCACCGTGATCCTGTGTCTGTCCCGAGGTCTCCTGCACCGCTGCATCCTCTGCAGCTTCTGACGCAGCCGCCTCCTTTTCAGATTCCTCTTCGTTTCCTTCCGCGGTCTCTGCAGACTCGGAGACTCCCGCTGCATTTGAGGCTTCCGTAGCCTCGGCTGCCTCCTTTTCCATCCCGCACGCCGACAGAAGGACTGCCATTCCCATGAGGAGCAGCCCTGTTTTTCCTGTGAATTTCATTTTGCCTGTCCCTTTCAACCTCTTTATCCTCTCACCCGGAGCATCAAGCGCCCCTTGAAAAAATTTCGGAAGAATTCCGAAAATGCGCCGGGAAAGAGTTTCGAAAAAGAGTTCTTTACTGCTTATCCTTATCGGTCGGCACATAGGCGGCCGCCCTTACCATCTCCAGATCGTTTTCAGAAAGCTGATTTCCCGTCATCGTATCGGCGACGGTCTCACGGATCAGCTTGCTCAGCTCGTCGTCCCAGCAAGGCAGATCGGCACTCTGTGCCACATCGCTCAGCAGGTTCTCAATATCCGTAGTGTCCGCTGTTCCGGGAAAATTCAAAATCTTGTTCA
>CAYXAN010000200.1:0-4142 GCA_964461705.1 uncultured Sarcina sp.
ACCGTCTTTTTCCAGAAAACGATGAAAAATATGCTGTATATCACCGACAAGAGGAATCGAGGCCCCGGCATTCTTGCCGATTTCGGCAGGATCCACGTCAATATGAACCAGAATCTTGTTTTCCGTCATCAAATCCGGCTGTGAGATGGACCGGTCTGCTACCCGGGCACCTACCATGAGAATCACGTCCGCCTCATTCATGGCCTTATTGCCGAATTTCTGGCCGTTATTGCCCACCATCCCATAAAACATCGGATCATCCGTCGCAAAAACGCCAAGTCCCATCATTGTACAAACCGCGGGGATCCCATACCTTTCGGCAAAGGTACGGACCTCCTCCTTTGCGTGGGAGAGGTGGACGCCGCCGCCCACACAAAGAATCGGCTTCTTTGCGCGGGCAAGCTCGTGCATGACCTTTTTAATCTGTACCGCATGTCCCTCCACCGTCGGCTTATAGGTCCGCATGGAGATCGTTTCCGGGTATTCAAACCGCCGCACTGTCTGCTGCTGGATATCACAGGGCAAATCAATGAGCACCGGCCCCGGTCTACCGGTTCCCGCAATATAAAACGCTTCCTTTACGATGCGTGGAATGTCCTCTGCCCTGCGCACAATATAGCTGTATTTCACAAAGGATTCCACAGCACCGGAGATATCCGCCTCCTGGAACACATCTCCGCCCACTTGATTCGAATCCACCTGTCCGGTAATACAAACCATCGGAATGCTGTCCGCAAAGGCTGTCGCGATTCCCGTAATCAGGTTCTCGGCCCCGGGGCCGCTTGTTACCGCGACTACGCCGATTTTTCCGGTTACTCTGGTGTATCCGCTGGCGGCATGTGCCGCACTCTGCTCCTGCCGCACCAAAATGGTCCGAATTCCTGTATTCAGAATGCTGTCATAAAAAGGAACGATCGCCACTCCCGGGTAGCCGAACACGAACTCCACCTGTTCCTTTTCCAGACACTCCACAAATATATCTGCTCCATTCATGCTGATGAAAACTCCCTTGCCTTGAACTCTCTGCATGCATTGCATGCATCAATGCTTCCTGCCGTATTTCAGGCGTCCTCCTGTGTATCGGATCGGTCTGCTTGGGATGAATCTGAATCGTACTCTCCTGCGTTATTGTCCAGCATGTCCAGCATCAGACTGATGCATCGCCCTGCAGACTGATATGCACGGTTTCCCTCCAGAAGAGCCGTCTGATCAACGGTCTCTGAGTCGAATGCAGCGTGATACTCTCCCTTCGCCTCCTGGAGATAATCCGCTGCCTTCCGGCACATCTCTCCGGCATCCTCATAGCCCTCCGGCACATCTCCCCGGGATGCCGTCACTGCCGCCTGCGCCATCTCATCAATGGCGCAAAGAAGGATTTCCTGGGCATCCTCTGCCTGAGCATCCACACCGTCCATCTGCTTCTGACAGGAGGAAACCGTGTCACAAAAATCCTGCATTCTTTCTGTGTATGCCTGCAGCTGCTCCAGCTGTGCCTTACGGCTTCCGCAGCCTGACAACAGTATGCAGGAGCTCACCACAAGACACCCGGCAAGAAGTCTTCTCGCAGAATGTTTCAGGCCGCTGCTGCGCGAATACGATTTATATGGCTTCAAGCTCTTCATTCTCCGCGATACAATACCTTCTTAAACGTCTTTTTGCCTCTCCTTACCAGAATTCCTGTCTTCAGATCCTCCTTTGTGTAGGACCGCTTAAGATCGGTAACCTTTTCATCATTCACGGTGACACCGCCCTGCTGCACGGAGGTTCGTGCATTGTTGCGGGACTTTTCAAAGCCGCCCTTGACCAGAATGCCTAGAATATCAATCGTACCGTTTTCCTGAAAATCCTCATCTCCAAGGACAGCTTCCGGAAGGTTCTCCGTATCTGCCGTCACCCCTGCCCCGCCAAACAGTGCGTTAGAGCCGGCCTCTGCCCTTTTGGCCTCGTCCTCACCATGCACCAGTGTGGTAAGCTCATGTGCCAGGATTTTCTTCGCCTCGTTAAGCTGCGCTCCCTCCCAGCTGTCCATTTCATCAATCTGCTCCAGCGGCAGGAACGTCATCATGCGAAGGAACTTCAAAACATCGGCATCGTCCACATTTCGCCAATACTGGTAGAAATCATAAGGACTGGTCTTGTCCGGATCCAGCCATACCGCGCCGCCCGCAGTCTTTCCCATCTTGGTTCCGTCATGCTTCAAAAGCAGCGTGATCGTCATCGCATAGGCATCCTTCTGCAGCTTCTTGCGAATCAGATTGGCGCCTCCCAGCATATTAGACCACTGGTCGTCTCCGCCAAACTGCATCTGGCAGCCGTAATCCTGATACAGACGGTAAAAATCATAGCTCTGCATCAGCATGTAGGAGAATTCCAGGAAGGACAGACCGCTTTCCATACGATTGACGTAGCAGCGTGCCCGAAGCATCTCATTGACATTAAACTCCGCACCGATATCCCGCATAAACTCCAGAAAATTCAGATTCCGAAGCCAATCCGCATTGTTTACCATCTGCGCCTTTCCCGGACCGAATTCGATGAATCTGCTCATCTGCTGTTTGAAGCACTCGCAGTTGTGATCGATTGTTTCAACCGTCATCATCTTACGAAGATCACTGCGGCCGGAAGGATCCCCGATCATTGCCGTGCCGCCGCCCACCAGCGCAATGGGCTTATTGCCCCACTGCTGCATTCTTTTCATGAGAAGAAGCGCCATAAAATGCCCGACATGCAGAGAATCCGCCGTCGGATCAAAGCCAATATAAAAGGTCGCCTTTCCGCCATCGATCAGCTCTGCAATTTCCTTCTCGTCCGTAAGCTGTGCCAGCAGTCCGCGAGCCTTCAGCTCCTCTGAAAGTGTCATACTCATCTGCTATATCCTCCTGTCCATTGCCCGCTGCAGCGGACCTGTCTTTTTTGTCGTTCTGTGATGTCCGTGCCTCGTTTCATTGCCAGCTCAATGCGCCGGATTCGATTTTTCTGTCACGAAGCATCAGCTCCCGCACGGCCTCCGCCGGACTCTTGTTTTCCTCCAGTATCCGGTACACCTGCTCAATGATGGGCGTTTCTATGTGGTAATGCTCTGACAGCTGATACGCTGCCCTTGCACTGTAGACGCCCTCCACAACCTGCTGCACCTGCGCCATCGCTTCCTTCGTGGTTTTACCCTGTCCGATCAGAATGCCTGCCCTTCGGTTTCTGGAATGCATGGAGGCACAGGTTACTATCAGATCTCCGATTCCGGTCAGTCCCGTGAAGGACTCCTGACGCCCTCCCATGGCCATTCCAAGCCTTGCGATCTCCGCAATCCCCCGGGTAATCAGGGCCGCCTTGGTATTGTCGCCGTATCCAAGTCCGTCCGCAATTCCGGCCGCCAGCGCCACCACGTTCTTTAACGCCGCCCCAACCTGCATTCCCAGCACGTCCGGGCTGGTATATACGCGGAACACCTCGCTCATGAAAACATCCTGCACGTAAAGAGCATCCTCCCGCCTTGCCGCTCCCGCGACTATGGCCGTAGGAAGTCCCTTCCCAACCTCCTCCGCGTGGGTGGGTCCGCACAAAACGGTTGTCCGGCACTGCGGAATCTCTTCCTCAATGATCTGCGTCAATGTCATGAAGGAATCCTCCTCCAGTCCCTTGGCCACTGACACAATCAGCTGTCCCTCTCCCACGTAGGGACGCATACGCCTTGCCGTGCTGCGCGTGAAGGGAGACGGAACCGCAAGCACCAGCAAATCCATGCCGTCGATTGCCTTCTGCAAATCCGTGGTGGCCTGAACCTCCACAGGAAGCTTCACTCCCGGAAGCTTGATTTTCTGCTCGTGCTCCGTATTCAGAAGGTCTACCTCCTCCTCAGAAACAGACCATACCAGAACCTCGTGTCCCTTTGCGGACAGCTCATAGGTCAATGCCGTTCCCCAGCTGCCGGCTCCCAGCATTCCGATTCGTGCCACAACGTATCCTTTCCGCTCGCCCCTATGGCTTTGTACCCCACCGGCAAGCATGCCTGCATTGACTCCGCGCCACTTTCCTGAACAGTTACCCCACCTTATCCTTCAGCAGATAGGTCTTGCTCTCGTTTCCTGTCCGAAGCTTTACAATATTGGTCCTGTGGCGATAATACGCAAGAGCTGTCAGCAGTC
>CAYXAN010000201.1:0-4141 GCA_964461705.1 uncultured Sarcina sp.
CTGTCCACCTCTCCCTTGGAGATCATCACGGTTCCGGAATCTCCCTCATTGTATTCGGCAATGTATTCCAGAAAGGTGATCCCAAGATTGTTGTCCATGCCGTCGCGGATTTCCTGCAGAATGGCCTCCGCCCTGGCCTTGGCCTTAGCCTTCTGCTCGTCTGTAAACTCCTGACGGTTCCCGGAGGCGTCCGTGGTATAGGTCTTGATCAGAATATTCTGCACCGTCACCGTTCGTGCCTCATCATCACTGACCTCCCGGGAAACATCCTCTGTCAGCCCGGACGCCGCCTTGGACGCCAGAAGATATTCCTGCAGCATCACCTGAACAGCGGATTGCGTGATGCGAAGGTACTGGCGATCCGCATCCGAAAGCGTCTCCATATATTGCTGCGCCGCCTGGGTCGCCTGCGCAATCTCCGTTTCCTCCAGCTGGATCTGTCCGTCTGCAGCGATCTGATTCAGCACCTTTACCTTCACCAGCCGCTCCAGAGCGTTTTCCTTGAGGGAATCCCCTACGGTTTCATTTCCCTCCCGGGTAAAAACATCCTCGCCGTAGGCCTCCTTATACTGATTCTCCATGGTCAGAAGATAGACCCGAAGCTCCCGGCAGGAGCCCCGCTGCTCTCCGACGGTAAAGAGCTCGTCCATATCAAGGCCGGTAATGAAAACCACCCTCCCGCAGCCCGTCAGGGTCAGCAGCAGAGTCACCAGCACCGCCAAAAGGCACCGGCGTCTGCTGCTCCCGTGCCCTTTTCCTTCCTTTCCGGTATTCCGCATTTCCTTTCTCATTCCTTCCTGTCCGGCATCCGTCTGCCGGCTGTCCGTTCATATCTGACGAAGGTATACGGAAGGTCAAAATAGGTCTGCTCCTCTCCCTCCGCCGTCATCTCCCATTCCGGGTCCTCCTCCAGATTCGGGAAGAAGGCATCTGCCGCATAATCATAATCGATCCTTGTCACATGAACCGTGTCGCAATAGGGCAGAAGCTCCCGGTAGACCGTGGCTCCTCCGATCACCACCAGATCGTCGGAAGCCTCGTCCTTCACCAGCTCCAGCAGCTCCGGGATGCTGTGTACAATCTCCGCGCCGCTTACCCGATAATCCGGATTGCCGGAAAGAATGATGTTGCGGCGCCGATCCAGCGGCCTTGCCATAGGAAAGGTCTCCAGCGTCTTTCGGCCATAGATGATGATTTTGCCCATGGTCTCCTGTCGGAACATCTTGTGGTCTGCGGGGATGCTGACCAGAAGATGCCCCTGATATCCGATTCCCCAATTGCGGTCCACCGCCACGATTGCCTGCATATTGTCCTTCCTCCTGATTTGCTGCGTCACTTTCTGCGCCGGCGGTATTCCCGGAAGGCATCAGCAAGATGCACCAGGCCGTCTGTCAGAAACAAAAGTCCTCCTGCGAAGGTGACCATCGATATGGTGCTCTCCGGTGCAAGGAGAACCGCTCCCCCCATCACCGCCAGGAGCACTGCCTCAACGAAGCTCCAATACCATCGCCGGGTCCGCCGTTTCGTCTGCTTCATACGATCCACGATGTGATACGAAAGAAACATGAAAAGAAGCCCGAAGATCACGTTGGACAGCAGCATCAATGCATTGTCCTTGATCAGAATCAGCAGATACACCGCAACACCTGCAATACAGATATAGGTCTGCACCTGCATCGCCTTCATGTCGCCGTGAACCTCCCGAAACCGCCGCACCGTATAAACCAGCTCCAGCGATACGAAGACAGCCATCACCGCGGCCATGGTCACAGGAAGCATGTAGTCCGGCAGCAGCACCGCTCCAAGTCCTGCCGCAATCAGCAGCAGCGATTTGGCCAGCAGAGATTCCCTCAGCCTGTGAACCCACCCGCGAACCCTGGAGCTGTCCGCCTTCTGTCCCGTGACCGCCGCCACCGGGAGCGCCCTTGCCACCTCTCTTGTGACAGGACTGATCCTGGACGCCGCACTCAGCATCTTCTCCAGTCCCTCCGGTCCAAGCCTCGACATCTCGGCAAAATCCCGGATCCCGCCGGCTCCGATGGTGTCAAACAGCTCATTTACAAAGGTTTTCCGATCTGCCGCATCGGCAACGCCTCCGATCCACTGATCCAGGACATGACCGATCCAGATGCTGCCGGGATCATTTTCCGGCACCAGATCCAGAGCCCCGTCCCGGAGCTGCCAGGTGAGAATGCCGTGCTGCATGATGCCGACATCACTGCTTCGGACAATCCGGTTGTCCGTCACCGGCATTTCGAAAATTTTACCGATGACATCGTACTCCGGAACGATCTTGGTTGTTTTGAAATCCACCCGCTTTACCAGCGAAAGATCCATCACGTCCGAGCACAGGCCGGGACCGTCGTTGACGTAAATATGCACGATCCGGTCCATCTGCTCCTTCGGCAGAAGGCAGGCGGCATACAAGGCAAGATTGGCTCCCTTGGAATGACCGCCAATATAATACCGCAGCCCGGATCCTACCTGCTCCTTTGCGCCGTTCGCACCACCAAGACGCTCCTGCACGTAGTGAAGTGCCTGCTCCTGCGCCGGGATCCTCTCGAAGGACAGCATGAAGTCCTCCTTCCATCCGACCAGTGAGGTATCCGTTCCGCGAAAGGCAATAAAGGCCGTTTCCCTATCCAGACGAAAGGTAACGGCAGAAAACTGAATCTGCTGCTCCTCGTTCAGAATGTCCACATAATCCGACATCAGGAGCTGTCCAAAGCGCCGTGACGCCGCAGCCGCCCGGGCAAAGGCAAGGTATTCCTCTCTTTTGAGGACACCGTCCGCAGCCAGGGTTTCCAGCCGGTCCTGCTCGAGCAATACCCGGATCAGATCCCCTGCGGCGATGATCTCCCCCGCCGGGAACACTCTGCTCATGTCTATGTAGGCCAGCTGACACAGCACCAGATTATCCAGTTCATTAAAGGGCCGCTCCGCAAAGGTCAAATCCCCCCGCCAGACGACATAATCGTGAATATTCGGCATATCCTTTCCTTTTGGAACCGCTGATGCAGGCGTCTTCCTCGCCGGATCTTCGCCGGATCCCGGCTGCCGCGCAGCAATTTCCACGGCAAATCCGTGCGATCCGGGCAGCATCAGATTGCGATCGGTATGTTCTGAATCTGATCTCCCGCCACCTCATAGTCCTCCAGCCTGACATCGTCCCTTGTGAACGCATAGAAGTCATGAATCTGCGGGTTGATCCACACCCTCGGAGCCTTCCTGGGTGTCCGGGATATCAGCTCCTTTACCGCATCCACATGGCGATCATAAATATGCGCATCCGCCACCACATGCACAAACTCTCCGGCCTCCATATCGCAAACCTGTGCCAGAAGCGCCAGAAGGCACGAATACTGCCATTCGTTCCAGGCAAAGGCTGCCAGTATGTCCTGCGACCGCTGATTCAGAATCCCGTTCAGCGTCAGTCTGTCATGCCCCGGCTTTTGCGTCACGTTAAAGGTCATGCTGTAGGCACAGGGGTAGAGGTTCATCGCGTGCAGATCGCTGAAGGTATAAAGACCGGCCATAATCCTTCGTGAAAACGGGTTATTCTTAAGGTCATAAATCACGCGGTCCACCTGATCCATGTAAAAGGCACCCTCCGGTCCTCTCACCGCATGCGCTTTCTTCGCCTCATCATCTGCCGGAATCAGCTGGTCGAGCACCTTGTCCGTTTCCGGCATCGTTTCCGTAAAGGCATCCCCGAAGGCATGGCGAAGTCCCTCCTCGTTGATGTCATAATACCGGTGCTTTACAGCCATCTGATAGCCGTAGGCCTTACCGATGGTTCCCTCTGCGTCCGCCCACTCATCCCACACGCCGGAGTGAAGCTCCGAAATCCTGTTGGACTTCTGCTGCCAGATCCAGAGAAGCTCATCCAGCGCACTCTTGACGGGTGTCCTGCGAAGGGTCAGAACCGGAAACTCCTTCTGAAGATCGTAGCGGGTCACCACGCCGAACTTCTTCAGGGTGTACGCCGGTGTTCCGTCCGGCCAGTGGGGACGTACCTTCTGTCCCTCGGTGGTGGTTCCGTTTTCTATAATGTCGCTGCACATGCTGATAAAATTCTGATCGATCTGCGCCATAGTTCCTGTTCCGTCCTTAATCCGTCCTTTATCCGTCCTTTATCCGT
>CAYXAN010000202.1:0-4138 GCA_964461705.1 uncultured Sarcina sp.
CCGGCAGCACCAGAATCAGCAGCGGAAGGCGGAGGATAAAGACGAACGCCATGGCAAGGGCCAGAAGGCCCAGCAGCGTGATTCCGATGTGCCGCAGCATAAGATAGGCGCTTAGCCCGATATACCAGCCGATTCTGCCTTCAAACCTGGATACAACAGGATAAAAATAAACGTTCATTCCAGCCAATACTACCAGAATCGCCACGTTCAGTACAAGAAGAAAGGCGGTAAAGTTCGTTGCCTCCATCCGATCCAGAATGCTCAGATTCCACCGGGCGGCTGCAGCGATCAGCAATGTGGTCAGCCACCCGACGGTTGCCGCCTTCCCGTTCACCTTCAGTCCATGAAGGAACTCCTTCGCCGCATAGCCCCGGTTGCTGCGGATACACTTCACCACAGAATAATACAGGGCACTGCTTGCCGCGCCGATCGTCACCACCGGAATGCAGCAGATCAGCCACAGGATTCCCAGCAGCAGCACGTCAAAAATCTTGCTGCCGATTCTCGTATATCCTCCGTCAAAGCTCCAGAATTCTTTCATGAAACCTCCCGCCTTCACAGCACGGATGCCGGCCGTGCGGCAGAAACTGTCACACGGCCGGCAAACGGTCAAAAACCTGTTCCTAAGGAAACGCTGATTTAATCAGCGTTTCCCTACAGCGTAATATCCGCCAGTCTGCCGTCTCTTGCAAAGGCCGGCAGCACTCCCTTCGGTGCCGGAACCGTATGGGTCCTGCCGCCTTCGTAGACCTTTTCGTCCGCGATGCTGCGCCAGGAACCGGCCGGCAGATAAACCTCACGCTCGGTCATGCCGGCATACAGGATCGGGGCAACCAGAAGATCGGAGCCCAGAAGATATTCGTCATCCACCGTCCAGGCCTTGTCATCCTCCGGGAATTCGTAGAACAAGGGACGCATCACCGGATCGCCCTTTTCATGAGCCGCCTTCATCACCTCCCGCAGATACGGACGAAGCCTTTCCCTCAGATTCATGTACTTCCTGCAGATCTCATAGATTTCTTCTCCGTAGGTCCAGACCTCATTGTCCGCGCCGGAGGGGCACTTGCCTCCTCTTACGCTGCTCATCGGCTCCTGAATCGGCTCCCGGAAGCCATGCAGACGCATAACAGGGCAAAAGTCTCCGAATTCAAACCAGCGGGTAAAGACCTCCTTGAATTCCTCATCGTAAATATTGCCTCCGTGGAAGCCGCCGATGTCGGTGGTCCACCACGGAATCCCGGCAATTCCCATCGACAGGCCGGCCCTCAGCTGATTGCGCAGGGAGGCAAAGGAAGAGTCGATGTCTCCGGACCAGACCAGCGTACCGTAGCGCTGCGAGCCTGCCCAGGCACAGCGAAGAAGGTTCACAATGTTCTCCTGACCCTCCTTTTCCATTCCCTCGTAAGCCATTCGCGCATATTCTCTGGGGAAGATATTGCCGATCTCGACATCCGCCCCTTTAAAATACCGGTAGTGCGAGTACTCATAGCCGCCGTAGCCGGGCTCTCCGTTCAGCTCGGGTTCCGCCTCGTCCAGCCAGAAAATGTGAATTCCCTTTTCATAGTAGTTCTTACGAATCACATTCCAGACGTAATCTCTGGTCTCCTTGCTGGTGACATCGATGATGGCAGCATCCCCCAGCTGTCCCAGACGCTTTCCGTACTCGGACCGGATGAGGCCGCCTGCCTCCTTCAGATGCGGATAATTCACAGAGTCCTTCTCGACCGTCGGCCAGATGGAAACCATCAGGTGAATTCCCATCTCCTTCAATTCCCTGACCATGCCCTCCGGATCCGGCCAGTAATCCGGATCAAAGTTCCAGTCACCTTCATAAGGCCAGTGGAAAAAGTCCACCACAATGACATCGATCGGGAGATTCCTTCTCTTGTACTCTCTCGCCACCTCCAGAATCTCGTCCTGGGTCTTATAGCGGAGCTTGCACTGCCAGAAGCCAAGCCCGTATTCCGGCATCATCGGAACCTTCCCGGTCGCATCCGCATAGGCATGCTCAATCTCCGCCGGCGTATCCCCTGCCGTAATCCAGTAATCCATCTGCCTGGTGGAGGTTGCCCTCCATTCCGTCATATTTTTGCCGAAGGTCACCCGTCCGATGGCCGGGTTGTTCCACAAAAATCCATAGCCGTTGGAGGACAGGGCAAAGGGAACGGAGGCCTGGGAGTTGCGGTGCGCCAGCTCCAGCACGCACCCCTTCATATCCAGATACGGCTGCTGGTACTGACCAAGCCCGAAGATCCTCTCATCGTCAACGGATTCAAAGCGGACGGTCAGTGCATAGTTGTCCATCATGGCGTAGGGCTCAAAGGTTCTGCCGTAGATTTCCAGCGCTGAATTGAATTCCTTGCGCCCCTCCTCCATCATTTCCCGTGTTCTCTGGTATTCCTGCAGCAGGACTTTGCCGTTTTGGTTGTAAAACGTGATCCTGCCGGAGCCGGACACCTCTGCCCGGATTTTGCCGTTGGTCAGAACCGCTCCGCTTCCTGACAGCTGTGCCTTCGCCAATGTTTCCTTCGGATCCGGCAGCAATGCCGAAAGATCCTCATCATGGATGAATTCGGAGCGCTGCGTTGCCCGAACCCGGAGGGAATTCTCCCCCCAGGGCTCAAGCACCAGAAGCTCCTTGTCATATCGCCGGATGATTCTGCCGCCATCGATTGTAATCATGTCCCCTCCTGACAATATCTTGCTTGGTTTCGGTCAGGGAAACGCTGCATCAATACGCCGCATCAAAACGCCGTATCAAGCGTCTCCCTGCCGGATCGCTGCACTTATTTCACTTTCAGCTCAAAGCCGTCTCTCGTAAACACCGGGATCTGCTCCAGCGGTGTCTCCACCGTAACGGTTGTGCCGCCCTGCGTCATCTCGCCGGTCCAGACATTGGTCCATTTTGCTCCGGCCGGCAGGTAAACGGTCCTGGTCTTTTCTCCTGCCTCCATAACCGGTGCAACCAGGACATTCGGGCCGAACATGTAAGATGACTCATTCTCCCAGGCCTTTTCATCCTCCGGGAAATCATAGAAGAGCGGACGCATGACCGGATCGCCCTTTTCGTGAGCTGCCGTCATCAGCTCGCGGATGTACGGACGCATTCTCTCGCGCAGCTCGATGTAGCTCTTACAGATTTCGTAGACCTCTTCTCCATACGACCAGATTTCATTCGGTGCCCCCGAAACGCACGTCGCGCCGCCCGTTGTTCCCAGCTGAGGCTGGTACGGCATCCGATAGCCGTGCAGGCGCATGACCGGGCAGAAGGTTCCGTACTCGAACCAGCGGACAAAAAGCTCGTGGAAATCCTTATCATAAATGTTGGCGCCGAAGAAGCCGCCGATGTCGGTGGTCCACCACGGAATTCCGGCGATTCCCATGTTGAGTCCGGCGCAGAACTGATTGCGGAGGCTCTCAAAGGAGGAATGAATGTCCCCGGACCAGACCAGAGCCCCGTATTTCTGTGAGCCAGCCCAGGCGCAGCGAAGAAGGTTCACCACATTTTCCTGTCCCTCAGCTCTCATTCCGTCGAAGAAGGTCTGTGCATACATCACCGGGTAGACATTTCCGATCTGAACATTCGGCCCCAGATGATACCGATAGTTCTCAAAATCATACACGGTATATTCCGGCTCCGCCTCATCCAGCCAGAAGATCTTCACACCCTTGTCATAGTAATTCTTCTTGCACTTGTTCCAGACGTACTCCCTCGCCTCCGGATTGGTCGGATCAAACTGTATCGTATTCCCCTGATAGGTGTTGTCGATGCGAACGCCCTTGTCCACTCTGGTCAAAAGCCCCTTCGCCATCATTTCCTCAAAGTTTTCCGAATTGTAATCCACCATCGGCCAAACGGAAACCATGAGCTCGATTCCCATGTCCTTCAGCTCCCGGATCATCGCATCCGGATCCGGCCAGTAGGTGGGATCAAAGCGCCAGTCGCCCTGCTTGGGCCAGTGGAAGAAGTCGACGACGATGACATCGATCGGGATTCCTCTTCTCTTGTATTCCCTTGCCACGCCAAGGAGCTCGTCCTGCGTCTGATAGCGAAGCTTGCACTGCCAGAAGCCCATCCCGTATTCCGGCATCATCGGAACCTTTCCGGCTGCATCGGCATAAGCATGCTCAATTTCCG
>CAYXAN010000203.1:0-4125 GCA_964461705.1 uncultured Sarcina sp.
AAGTAATTTGCCGGTATCTGTTCCGTGCCCATCAAGGCTTTTCCTCAGAAGACCATGATGCGGCCGGCCAAAGGGGAAGCTGAGTCGATCCATGGAGCTTTTTTCATTACAGTATTTTCTGTTCATTTCCATATTGATGGTACTCTATTATGTGCTGCCGCGGGTTTTTCCTGCAGCGGCACGTTTTGGCTGGGTGATTCTGCTGGCCGCAAGTCTGGGATTTTACGTTTTTTCTTCCGGGGCGGCTCTGCTCTTTCTGCTGATAACCGCTGTCACCGTATGGTACGGGGGCAGACTTCTGGCAGACTGCGACGAAAGGTGGCAGCGTCTCCGAAGGGAGGGCTTTCCCTCAAAGGAGGCCAAAAGAGCGGCGAAGGCAGGGATTACACACCGAAAGAAAAGGATCCTCACGGCGGTTCTGATCCTGAACTTCGGCATTCTTGCCGCGCTGAAATACGCAGCACCGCTCCTTTGGCACAAAAACGGAGGACTCCTGCTGCCGCTTGGGATCTCCTTTTATACCTTTCAATCTGTTTCCTATCTGATTGACCAATATCGCGGCAAGTATCCCGCAGAAGCGTCCTTTGGTCGTTTCCTTTTGTTTGCTTCCTGGTTTCCGCAGCTTCTGCAGGGACCGATCGGACGGTATGACCGGCTGCGTGATTCCCTGTTCAAGACCGGTTCCTTCGACGCAGAGAGGACCAAGCGTGCCCTTTTGCGCATTCTTTACGGACTGGTGAAGAAATACGCCGTCGCGGACATGCTGACCGGCAGCATCGCTGCCGTGCTGGATCAGGGGGAGATCGGGAATCTGCCGGGGAGTCTCGTGGCGTTTGCGATCCTGCTGTATTCGGCGCAGCAGTACGGCGATTTTTCCGGCGGCATCGACATTGTGACCGGCGTTTCGGCGCTGTTCGGCATCGAGCTGGCACCCAACTTCCGCCAGCCTTATTTCGCCGTCTCGCTGGGCGATTTCTGGCGGCGCTGGCACATCTCGCTGGGGGCCTGGATGCGGGACTACCTTTTTTATCCGTTTGCCCTCCTTCCCTTTATGCAGCGCCTTGGCAAATGGTGCACCGGAAGGCTTGGGGCTGCGGGAAAGCATCTGGGACGGGTTTTGCCGGCAGGTCTGGCAAACCTTGTGGTTTTCGCCGTGGTGGGCATCTGGCACGGACCGCAGCTGCACTACCTTCTGTGGGGATTGTACAACGGCACGGTCATTGCACTGTCCGATCTTACAAAGCCCTTGTGGAAGGGGCTTTCAGCGAGGCTGCACCTGCGGACGGATTCGGATACCTTCCGTATATTCCGCATCGTAAGGACCTTTGTCATTGTGAATCTTGGGTGGTATCTGGACCGCATTGCCGACATGAAGGACTGCAGGACGGCATTTGCAGTTACCCTGACCCGCTTTCACCTGAAGGAGCTGCCCCATTCGATTCAGACACAGATTCTGGCCGGGACCTCCGCCTTCAATATTGCCGGAGCCTACGTCCTGGCAGGGCTTGGGATCCTTGTGATCTTCCTTGTCAGTATTCAGAAGGAAAGGGGAGAGGATGTGTACGGGCGGCTTCAAGGCATACGGTTTGTTCCGCGCATGGCGGTCATCGTCTTCCTGATGCTGCTGGTGACCGCCTCCTTTCTGTTTACGGAGACGTCCGGGGGCTTTATCTACGCGAATTTTTAAGGAGCACGGTTGCAATCCGCGTTTTCCTGCAAGAAGGGGAGGAAAATATCATTGAACAAAGGACGGCGCAGAAAGGCATTGTGCAAGGTACTTGGTCTTATCATTGTCCTGCTTGCCGTAAACGGCCTGTTGTCCTGGCTGCTGGAGCCCTTCTGCGGCTCCTCACAGGAAATGTGGCAGAATTTTCACGCCATGGAGCAGATGGATACCGTTTATGCAGGAACATCCCAGTGCCTGCAGGGAATCGATCCCCTGACGGTCGATGCCGCCTATGAGGAGGCGGCAGGGGGGAGCGCGGCGCAGGTTTCCTACAACATGGCAACCAATATGCAGTCCCTTGCCAATTCCAGAGAGGCCATTGCCTCGGCGATTCAGGAATTCGGCATTCGGCGCGCGGTGCTGGCAGTGGATCATGAAATTCTGACAGGGTCACGAACGGACAATGCCAGGGCGGAGCAGAGCTTCTGGCATGCAAAGGCGGTGACGGAGAGCTCCCTGCGGCGAAGACTTTCGGATGACCTTCGTTTTATGACCTCTGATGCCTTCATCGGCCGGCCGGCCAGCCTTACCTACCTGACGCCGTGGGTGTATAACCGCACTGCGGACCTTCGCCTGAATCTGCAGGAAAAAAGGGCAGGGAAGGTGCTGAATTCCGACGGCCACCGGAATGCGCGCGGCTTCCAGCCCTCGAAGGAGGAGCTGGATCCCGACCTGAACTTCGTCGCCTGGGATGAGGCGAAGGAGTGGGATCAGACGGCGGTTTCCATGCAGGAGCTTTCCGTTTCGGAGGAAAACGAGAAGGAGCTGGCGGCCATCCGGGATCTGTGTGCCGCAAACGACGTGGAGCTCATTGTGGTCATCCTTCCCTACCCCAACTGGCTCAGCATCTATCGCCGGGAGGACATCCTGCAGACCGATGGGAAGCTGAGGGAAATCTTTTCGGAAGAAGGCTTTGACACCTATGACTTCAATCTCCTTCTGCCGGAATATTACGATGCCTCCGGGAACGAATATTACAGCGATGTCGGTCATATGAACGAAAAGGGGGCAGAGCGGTTTTCGCGCTTCTTAGGGAAATTCCTGCGGCTTCGCGAGGAAGGAGTAAAGGTGGACGCCTGGTTTCGCTGTACGGATTAAGAAGCCGGAAAACGGCGCGGACGGATTTTGAAAGAGGGAATTCTAAAAAGAAACGAAAATCACAGTTCCGTTCGATTCTGGTCACACATTGAACACAATTGCCGCCTATACTCATCGGTGAAAAGGGAAAGAAAGGGAATCAAAGAAGTACGCATCTATTTCAGTAAGGAGGTATTTTCCATGGCTGAGGAATATAACAACGAAAGCAGTTATCAGAACAGTTATCAGAACAATTATCAATCAGGCGGAACCGGCGGAAATGACGGCTGGCAGCACACGAACAGCAGCAGCGGAGACGGCGGCAAAAAGAAGGGCAGCTGGAAGGCGGTTCTGGCCGTGATTCTTGCGGCGGCCGTCGGAGTGGCCGGAGGCTATGGCGTAAGCCGCGTGACAGGAGGCAGACAGAGCTCGCCCGAGGAAGGAGAGGAGAAAGCAGAGGCCTCTGAGCCCGAGACGCAGGAGTCGGCACAGGAAGGGGAAGAAGAGGAAGCAAATGAGGACGCTGCAGAGGACGCACAGGAGAGCTCCAATGATTCCCTGCAGACGACGAAGACAACGGCAGTGGTGACGGATGTCACAGAGGTGGTTGAGAACGTCATGCCTTCCGTGGTGTCCGTGTACAACAATTATACGGAGACCTCGCAGGACTTCTTCGGACAGACCTACGAGTCGGAGGCAACCTCCACCGGCACGGGCTTTATCATTGCAGAGGATACGGACAACAATGAGCTCCTCATTGCCACCAACAATCATGTGGTCGAGGATGCGGACAGTCTGGAGATCCTGTTCATCGACGAATCCACGGCAGAGGCGAACATCAAGGGAACGGATGCCAGCAATGACCTGGCGGTTATCGCAGTCAGTCTGGATGACATCAGCGACGATACCAGAGATGAAATCAAGGTAGCGACCCTGGGCGATTCGGACGAGCTGAAGATCGGGGAGCCGGTGGTTGCCATCGGAAACGCGCTGGGCTACGGACAGTCCGTGACCACAGGTGTCGTCAGTGCCCTGAATCGTGAGATCAGCTCCTCCTCGATCTCCGGCACCTTTATCCAGACGGATGCCGCCATCAATCCCGGAAACTCAGGCGGACCGCTGGTGGATCTGAACGGCAACGTCATCGGCATCAATTCCAGTAAGATCGGCGGCACTACGGTGGACGGTGTGGGCTTTGCCATTCCGATGTCAACGGCCATCCCCGTGATACAGGATCTGATGAATCAGAAGACCAAGACAACCGTGGACGAGGAGGATCGCGGATACCTTGGCATCAGCGGCGTCAGCGTTACCAGTCAGGT
>CAYXAN010000204.1:0-4125 GCA_964461705.1 uncultured Sarcina sp.
TCCGGATTGTCCTTGAGCGCACCGGTTGTCCAGGTATGCGCTGAAAGGACTTTTTTGCATAAATCATTGTCCGCTGCCGCCCGCATGATCACCGCCATATCATATGCGGTGCTGTAATGCTCCTCATCATAGAGCCCCACGCAGTTGGTAAAATGCGTTGTCTCCGAAATCCCCAGCTCCTTCGCCTTTTGGTTCATCAGCTCCGCAAAGGCCTCCTGTGAGCCTGCCGTATATTCCGCCAGCGCCATGGCTGCGTCAGCGCCGGAGGGAAGAATCGTTCCGTACAGCAGATCCTCCACCGTCGCCGTATCACCCACTCCATATCCTACAAAGCTGGAGCCTGACAAATAGGCCTCATCGCAGATCTCCTGTGTGATGGTCACCGTATCCGAAAGGCTCTTTTCCGGATCCTCCATGGCCTCCACGGCAACCAGCAAAGTCATCACCTTGGTCATGGAAGCCGGCACCATCCGCTCATATGCCCTCCGCTCCGCGAGGATTTCCCCTGTCGTGGCATTCACCAGAATCACATACTGGCTGTCCACGTAGTCGGAGGCCAGCGCCGCATCCTCAGAGGACGCATCGGAGGAAGAATCCGCCGCCTCACCGGACGCGGCACCCTCGGCATCTTCCGTTTCCGCAGTGCCTGCCCCCTCTGAAGAAGCTTCTGCCGAAT
The DNA here is from genome assembly GCA_964461705.1 of uncultured Sarcina sp. Taxonomy (GTDB): domain Bacteria; phylum Bacillota; class Clostridia; order Lachnospirales; family Lachnospiraceae; genus CAG-791. Next base: position 677 of record CAYXAN010000204.1, read on the forward strand.
CCTCTGCCGTTTCTTCGGTTGTGATGTTGCGCTGTGCGTCATAGATGGAAATATCCGTCAGGCTCTCTCCCAGCGAAACGGTTTGCTCTGTTTCCACAAACACATACGGCGCATCCGGATTGGTCTGCGCCGCCTCACCGGTTTGATCCGCCGAGGTATCCTGCGCTTCTTCCGTATCCGTTCCCTCCGGGGACGCATCTTCCGTGTCGGTTTCGTTCGCTGCGGCGGCCGCGGTTTCCGCCCTCCTTGATTTCACAAGGTTCACGCTCCAGATGGCACCGGCAATCAATACCGCCGCTGCCGCCAGACCTGCGGCAAGCAGCATTCTCTTCTGACGGCGCAGCTCGCGTTCCCTTCTGGCACGCCTTGCCCGCCGCTTCCGCCTTCGGCGTTCCGCCTCATCCTCACCCTCGGCGCTGCTGATCCTTGCCGGGGCATCATGCCCCGCTGCCTGCCGATCCTGACGCTGCCTTCGATTACGATTTCCTCCGGCCGCTGTCCTGCGGCCGTATCCCGCCGTCCGTCCCCCGTTTTTTCTGTCCATTGATGTCTTTGCTCCCTACCGAATCTTTTAACGCAGGAGGTTATTGTAGCACTCCCGGGACCCTGAAATGTGAATCGGATGTGAACGATTGTGCGGATCGCTGATCCTTTTGACTCGAATATCATGCTATAATTGATGTTTGCTACTGCAAGGTGATGTTTCCTGCTGCAATGCATCGCCTCCGTCACACACAAAACCGTAAAACAAACATCAGCCGCTGTCCTTCGACAGCCGCTGCGTACAGGGGTATCCTACATGAGTTCCTTTCATCAGCAGACCGCCAGCACAGAAACCTCCCGGCTTTCCACCCTGCATAAGCTGGCCTACATCCTGAACAGCCGCCAGAAAAGGCAGTGTGCCGGCATCGGCGTCATGATTTTTATCAGCGGTCTTCTGGAAACCGTCAGCGTATCCATGATCGTTCCGATCGTCGCCGCCATCACCTCCCCGAAGACGTTATACGAGTATCTCGACAAAATTCCCTTCCTCCGAGACTTCACCGAGCGCATCGGTCTTGATACCAGCTTTCGCCTCACCATTGCCATGCTGACTGCGCTGATGCTGATCTACATTGTGAAAAATCTCTTCCTTCTGTTTGTGACAAGGGAGCAGAACCGCTTTATCACCAATGCCCGGAACGACATGATCAGCCGGGTTATGCGGGACTTTCTGAACCGTCCCTATGAGGATTATCTGGGCGCGGATATTCCCACCGTCTTCCGCATCACGGACAGCGACATTCCGCAGACCTTTTCCCTGATCCTGTGTCTGCTCCAGATGGCCACGGAGGTGGTTGTTTCCCTGTGTCTTGGCATTCTGCTGCTTGCGGTGAACTGGCAGATGACGCTTTTTATCGTCGGCATTCTGCTTGTTCTGACCCTGATCAGCACCAAGTGCATCAAGCCGAAGCTGACCTCCATCGGCTCCCGGAACCAGCACATTCAGTCCCGCATCGCCAAATGGCGTCTGCAGGCCATTTACGGGCTCAAGGACGTAAAGGTGCTGAACCGCCAGGACTTTTTTATCCGCAACTATTATGAGAGCGGCAGGATCGGTGCCGACGTTGCCACGGACTATGCGGTGTTCAATAACCTCCCCCGGCTTATGATCGAGACCGTCTTTATGGTCAGCGTCATGGGCTTTATCACCCTCTATATGCTGCTTGGCGGAGACATCACGCTTCTGCTTTCCCAGCTGACGGCCTTCAGCGTGGCCGCGGTCCGGATTCTGCCGAGCGCGAACCGCATCAATACTTATATGGCGCAGGTGGCCTATGAGGAGCCGAGCCTCAACTATCTGTATGACAATCTGACAGAATCCAACAAGACGGAGGGTGAGATGTGTGCCCGAAAATCCGAGATTGCAGGGCCTCCCCTTCACCTGACCGACCGGATTGAGCTGAAGGACATTTCCTTTCACTATCCGGACAGCAACACTTACATCTTCCGTCACGCCGGCATGGTGATCCGAAAGGGACAGTCGATCGGCATCATGGGACCCTCCGGTGCCGGCAAATCCACCATTGTCGACATCCTTCTGGGTCTTCTCCACGCGGAAAGCGGACAGATCCTGTGCGACGGCGCCGATATTTTCTCCAATTACGATTCCTGGCTTGCCCAGATCGGCTATATCCCGCAGAGCATTTATCTGGTGGATGAGTCGATTCGGGAGAACATCGCCTTCGGCATCGACGAGGACAAAATCTGCGAGGAAAGGATCTGGGAGGTGCTGAAGGAGGCACAGCTGGACGAGTTTATCCGCAGTCTTCCGGAGGGGCTGGATACCAAGGTGGGCGACCGCGGCGTTCGCCTCTCCGGCGGGCAGCGGCAGCGCATCGGCATTGCAAGAGCCCTCTACCACAATCCGGAGATTCTGGTGTTCGATGAGGCAACCTCCGCCCTGGACAATGATACCGAGGCGGCTCTGATGGAGGCCATCAACTCCTTCCACGGCAAGAAGACCATGGTGATCATCGCTCACCGGCTCAACACCATTGAAAAATGCGACCGGATTTACCGCGTCGCCGATGAAACCATCACGCCCACCACTCTGGAGGGCGAGCGGATTCTGCATGCTGCGGATTCGTTTTGATTTAAGATGCTTTCATCCGCTATTTCCCGGAAGCCTTTGTGCGCTTTTCGGAGGACATTCAGGAGATATCCATGATCGGTGTGGAATTTATTCCGGGCTACGGGCTTGGAAATCAGCTCTTCTTCTTCATATCGGCAAGATGCATCGCAGAGGATCTCGGCTATGACTTCGGAACCGTAAATCCTCAGCAGGTGGGAAACGTTGCCCAATCCAATAAGGGAATGTACTTCATGGATCTGGATCTTGGGACGGAGATCGCAAGAGAGGACATGAAAAACTTCACTCGCTTTGACGAGCAGGATGATCGCCTGTACATGGGAAATTCCCGCCATGACATGCAGAACGGCTGCTATATCAGCGGGGCGGACGAGCGGATTTATGCCATTCAGGATCAGACCCTGCTGTACGGAAATCTGCAGGACGAGCGTTATTTTGGCCGTCATATCCCGCAGATCCGTGAGTGGCTGAGGGTGAAGCCCGAATACGAGTCCAACGAATATACCGCCGATGACCTGTGCATCATCAACATGCGGGGCGGCGAGTACACCGGGCATCCGGAGCTGTATCTGGACCGGAGCTACTGGCTCCACGCCATTGCCAACATGAAGGCCATCCGGCCGGACATGCGGTTTATGATCGTCACGGAGGATGAGGAGGCGGCGCGGAAGGTTCTGCCGGAATACGAGTGCCATCACTTCGACGTCGGCAAGGACTATGTAACCGTAAAGAACGCGCGGTATCTGATCCTTTCCAATTCCTCCTTTTCGCTGATGCCGGTCATCACCAGCACGCAGCTGCGGTATGCCATTGCCCC
>CAYXAN010000205.1:0-4019 GCA_964461705.1 uncultured Sarcina sp.
AGGGATGGAACAGGATCAGATCAATCTGAATATCCAAGGCCGCCAGCCGCCCCATGGTCGCCTCCAAATCATCCCAGAAGCCGCAGCAGGGGCGATCCACGTCCCAGCTTCCGTCCGCCCTCCTCTCAAAGGGGTAAAAGCGCGGCTCATTGTGGTTATAATGGTAATGCTTGGGGAACACGCACATTCTGACCTTGTTGAACGGAGCGTGCGCCAGGGTATCCAGCGTCTCATTCAGGATCGCATCGCCTTGATGCGCCAGCGCATAGACTGTCGTCCCGAAGGGATAAAACCAGTTGCCGTCCGCATAACGGAAATGCGTTCCGTCTGCCCGGACAATGCCGTGACCGTGATCGACGCTTCCCTTGTCTGTGCAGGGCTCTGCCGTAAAATCGCCCTTTCCCTCCACAATGCCTGTCACCGTCCAGGTATAGAGGCCTGCAGCCTCCGGAAGAAACCGCACCTTATACCGTCCATTTCCTGCATAAAAGCCCTTGACCGTGATCTCTCTTCCGTCCTCCTCGTGACGGAATACCCCCGTCACATCCACAACGGCCCGGCTTTCCTCCGGCTCCCGGCCCTCAAAGGTCAGCTCCAGTGTTTCGTATTGCTTTGCCTGCTCCATTTGCCTTCCCACCTCCGTTGTCCGCAGCCAATGATTCACCTGCTGCATTTTCTGTAAAACAGAAAGCAGACGTTTGATCGGTGCGCTGTCCCAGTCGCTATCCTGGTCGCTATCTTGGTCGCTATCCTGGTCGGTGCTGCGGCCAACTACCGTAACTTCCGCCAGGCTGTCATGGATAATTTCCAACATCAGCTCCACAAATCCGGTACTGTCCGACTGTTTATCAGCAACGCCAAGAGCATCATAATACTCCTGCTGCCGCGATTGAATTAATTCCTCCATCGGCATCGTCCTTTACTGCATTACCCTCTGATATCGTATAGCAGTCTCCGATCCGCCGCAACGTCTTTCTGCGGCTCTTAGTCGGCTTGTATGAGACTCGTTGCAGGACAGACGCCAGCCAGGCAGCGTGTCCTAAGGAATTCCGCACCTGACATCCTTTTCTGTTGCTCTTTCATGCGGATCTTTTGCGGATCTTTTGTTGCCTTTCGAGGATATCCTGATTTCCTGCCCACGTTTACTCTTGGGGAGTGTCTTTTACGTTCCGAAGCGCTCGCAAGGTCACAGAAACATCACCATGTAATGGGGGATGGACAGCTTCCCGTCGACCTCGCCGAGATTTCCGTTCATGACCTTATAAGCAGCCGAGGGTTTGTATTTTTCAATATACCGATTCAGTGACTTTGTGACCGTATTCCCTGCTTTCACCTCGATCGGAACAATTTCTCCCTGCTTCTCGACAACAAACTCCAGCTCATTCTCATCATCCGGTCTGTAATAGTGCAGCTGATAGCCATTTTTCACCAGTGCCTCCGCTACAAAGTTTTCGTAAATTCCGCCCTTTGCAAATCCGGTCAATGTATTGTTTAAAAGTGCCAGCTTCGTGTTAAATCCAAACAACGCCATCAGCAGTCCCGTATCGTTGATATACAGTTTAAATTCGTTTCCCTTTTCGTTATAGCGCAGCGGCAGCTGCGGCAGCATTATATTTCTGCACAGAAACGCCATATTGGCGTCTGTGAGCCATTGAATGCTGTCTCCATATTTTTTTGAGGTCGACTTTTTTTCCACCTCGGAGTACTTGAATTTCTTATTTTCACGTGCCAGCTGGTTCGGAATCGAATCGTAGCACCGCCTTACCTTTACCTTTTCCGCTCCCTTTGCGTGCTGCGCAATATCATCCTCATAGTCACTCAAAAGTCTGCTCTGAATGTCCTGAACGCGGTTAAAATCTTTGTGCTCCGCAAAATCCGCAGCCACCTCCGGCATACCGCCAACCACAATAAATTCCCGTACCAGTGCCTCATATTTTTTGTGGATCTCCTCGGGTACCGCTTCCCTTTGATCGAAGCGCTCTCTTAAATATCCGATTGCCTCCTCGGAATACCCATTGGCCCACAGAAACTCTTCAAAATCCAGGGAATACATCATCATCGGAATTTCATACCCTACCGGAACGGACTGCACCTGTTCCACATCGCCATCGTCATCTCTTCCGTATGACAGCCCAAGCAAGGATCCTGACGCAGCCACATCATACCTGCCATCCTCCGCCAGGAATTTCAATGCAGTCCGTGCTGCGGCACAGTTCTGAATTTCGTCCAAAAAAATGAGTGTCTTTCCGGGGATCAATCGGATTTTCGGAATGCTCGCCGTCATTCTTTTATAAATTTCCTCTCCGGAAAGACTGCCGTTAAAAATGTTTTTTAATTCCGGCTGCCGCAGAAAATTAATCTCGATATAACTCTCGTATTCTGCCCGGCCGAAGGCACGGACTATGTAGGTTTTCCCCACCTGTCGTGCCCCCTTGATCACCAGACATTTTTTATTCCCCGAATTACGATCTGCCGAATTTTTCCATTCCAGCAGCTGACGGTATATCTTTCGTCTCAGCATAATTTTTCCTCCTGCCATAGTCTGAGTATACCATGCTACCGCCCCGCAGTGACCGCTGTGCCGATTTCAGGATGTTGATTTCTTTGAATTATGCCGATTTTCGGATGTTGCTTCTTCTGAATTATGCCGATTTCAGGATATTCTGCCGGATCATTCAAATCCCGCACGGACGATGCATTTGTGCTTCCCCTGGTTCTTTTTGGTTCGGAAGTGTCCGAAAAAGTCTGGAATCGAGGCTCTGCCTCACGCAGACGTTTCTCTGTGTGAAGCAGGGCTTGAGGTTAAATATTATTGCTCTCGTACACCCGCATCCCGTCGTTCATGTGATCCAACATGATTTCCGCTTTCCGTTTCAGCTGTTCTGCCAGCTTCGTGCTGAATATGAAAATGTCCTCTTTCTGCGGTATGTCACATAATATAAGCTCCTCCATATTTCCCTCCAGCAGTCCTGCCAGACGGTAGGCATTATCGATTTCATTTCGGGTAATCCGCTGAAAATCCTCGTACCTGCTGTCGGCTCTGGTGGGCCAGCGAAGGCTTCTTGGCGGCTCTGTCTCACAATCCGTCCGATCTGCCAGCTCCTGAAAATCAACAGCATTGATGATATTCTGATAAAAGCAATCCAGAACCTGTAACCGCAGAATCGTTCTTTGAATCCCCTCGCCTTCTCCCGCCTTTTCCAGTTCTTCCTTCGCTGCTCTCAGGCTCCTGCGAGCCATTCCCATGGTCTGCCGGATAAGATAGGCCGATGTGAAGCCTCGAACCACTTCAATGCCCTGCAGATTCATCAAATCCTCTGCTTCCTTTTCGGACTGAGCCTGAAACTGATATGCCCGGTAATAATCTTTGTCCTCCTCCGACAGCTCCCCTGGAAACAAAAGGAATGGCCGGTTAATCCATCGCTGGTGCAGGCAGCCCATGAGGATCAAATCGATACCAGTGTGCTGATAATGCAGCGCCATCTCCTCCAGAGAACTCCATGCATTTACCAGATGCGCAGCTCCCTCCGCTCCCACAAGTCGTTCCGCTGCGCTCTCCAGGATCGTATAGCAGTCCCCAATGCCCCGCGGCCGTCTTTGTGTCGCCTCCTGATAACAAAGCACGGACTCCTCCAGATCGGTTCTTGGAATTTCCAGCATCTTCACCTCCGCATTTGACGCAAAAACGCGGAGCATATCCTTCAGCATTTTTAAAACATTCGGTATTTTCTTGACGGGTTGCTTGCACAGATCGAAATTCAGACTGCTGCACAGCACAATCTTCCCGGTATGGTCCCGCTTATTCAAAATCTGATTGTCGCGAAGCTTCGGCCAGGCGCTGCCAATGGATATTTCCGGCTCCTTCAAATCGATATCCGATTCCAGACTCACAGTGACTCCGTTTCCGCCCTCCTGAACTGCATTCAAAAAGCCACAGACTCGATCTGCCATGCTGCGGCCTTGGTATTCCGCAGGACCATTCGGTCCGGTATAGGTGCCGGTGCTCCAGGAAATTCGAT
>CAYXAN010000206.1:0-4013 GCA_964461705.1 uncultured Sarcina sp.
ATTCTCCCGCCTCTGGCCGTAGTGCGCATGCCCGGCCGTCCGGTGTGCTCCCAGTCCCAGGACAATTCCCGCATGCTGGATGGTCTTGTCCGGGTAATAGAGCTTGGCCCCGACACAGGCGACATCCGGCCTCTGCGCATACATGAGCAGCTCCTCCATCCAGTTCACGGAGATGACCTCGGTATCGTTGTTCAAAAGCAGGATGTAATCTCCCTTCGCCTGCCGCACTCCCTGATTGTTCACCTTGGAGTAGTTGAAGCTCTCCCCCTCGGCACGGTTATATTCTACTACACGGACGCGGTCCTTGTACGGTCCGGATGTAACTTCTTTGTAATATCTTCGGGTCTCCTCCTGTGTGCTGCCGTTCTCCACGATGAGGATCTCGTAATTTTCGTAGGTCGATTTTTCGAAGATCGAATTCAGGCACCGCTTCAGATCCTCACAGTGATCCTTGTTGGCAATCACAATGGAGATTTTCGGCTCTCCCTGAATTTCATAGGTGATCTTGAAGATGGTCTCAAAGGCCCGGGTGCTGGTGATCTTGAAGTTCTTGTAGCCGTGCCGTCGAAGATGATCCGCGACCGCACCCTTGGCCGCGTCAATGGCGTAGGTCTTGGCGCCGATGTTGTCCGCGGTGGAGCCCGCATGACTTCTCCAGTAATACAGCAGCCTCGGCACGTGAACAATGTTCCTCGCCTTATCCGTCAGCCGCAGAATCATATCGTGATCCTGCGAGCCGTCGAACTCGGAGCGGTACAGCTCCTCCCCCTCCAGCAGCGCTTTGTCAAAGCAGGAAAGGTGACAGATGTAATTGTTCGCTCTTAAGTTGTCAATGGCATAATCCGGCTTGAAATGAATGGTGACAAAGTGATTGAGATTGCTCTCCTTAAAGGTCGTCTCATCGCAGTACAGATAATCCGCATCCTGCTCGTTGATGGTCTTCGCATACCAGTACAGCACAGAAGGGTGCAGATAATCGTCATGATCGAAGGGCGCAATGAAATCGCCGTCCGCAAGCTCAAGGCAGGCATTGGTGTTCTCGGAGATGCCGCCGTTTCGGTCCAGCTTCCGATAGCAGATCCGGGACGCAAGCTCCTTGCTTCTTGCCCGGTAGGACTGCACCAGCTCACCGACATAAGCGTGCGCGGCATCCGAGCCGTCGGCAAGACACAGCTGCCAGTTGCCGTAGGTCTGGTTCAGGACGGAATCCAACATATCCTTCAGATATTCCTCCGGCGTATTGTATAAGGGCACCAGAATGCTGAAGCGAATCTGCCGAGGAAAGCCGGAGGCCTCCTCTGTCTGCCGGCGCCTCTCCTCTTCATCCGGGAAGCTCGCGGTGCCGTAGCCCTTCTCTGCCTGCCTCTGCCGGATCTTGTATTGAATTTTACGGACAACACCCTTGGCATCCCCCTGATTCCGGATGCGGTCGGTCTGACGCTGCACAAAGTGATAAGCATCTCTGGCAGGCTTTGAGGCCTTCCATATTTTATTGTTTCGGATGCGGTCCAGCTTGAACTGAAGATCATCCACCTGATCCTCCAGCTGCGCAACCCGGTCTGCCAGAAAGGCCGCCTTGGCCTTTTCCCTCTCGTATTGCTCCTGCAGGCTGTCGGTATGCCTGTCCTTACCCTTCTCGTTTTCCGTCATAATTGAATGCCCTGTTCCCAAATGGTCCTGTGCCGGCCGCTATGCCATCGGAATGACCAGATAGACATCCGACCAGAACACCAGCCGCTGCCTTGAGGTTCTGTCAATGGCCAGCATGCCGATCTGATAACGTCCCGGCTGCAGTGCATCCTTCGAAAAGGCCGTCATAAAGCCGGTGAGCTGATCATTCTTCTGATTCGTGAGATTCCCCGCAATATCCGGGCGGTAGACTCTCTCCGTGTGCAGCTTCCAGACGGGCCCTGTTCCGTCATCAGGCCGCATGAGAAGCTCTCTGTCGTATACGGCATTGTCCGCATCGATAACAAACGCGTAGCCCTTGATGTAAAAGCCGTCCTCCGCCTTGCTTTTGGCATCCTTGCGTCCCATCGGCCCGCAAAGCCATACAGAAAGGCTTCCTGCATACTCCACTCCAAGGCGCAGCACCGGATCCGTCCAGGCCTCCCGCAGGAGGCGCACCTGCTCTGCCGCAGCATAGTGGGGCTCCCGCAAGAGGACATCCTCCGTCGCAATCTTGAATTCTGTCACCGCAGGATCCTGCTCGAGATATTCGTGGTAGAAGGGATCCCTCCGAAACAGCTCCGGGTGACGCTTCAAAAGCCGCTCCTGTTCCCCCGAAAGCCGAAGCGCCTTGACCCGATCCGTCCTGTCATCTCCTCTGGATAAGGATTCGTGGTGGTACAGATACATATTGTTGCGGACCACGTTATAGTATCCCTTTTCAAAAACCTTCAGACACAGATCAATATCATTGAAGGCCACGGCAAAGTTCTCGGCATCAAAGCCCCCCGCCTCGCGGAACAGCTCCGCCCGGATCATCAGGCAGGCCCCCGTCACGGCAATGACGTTCCGAACCCCCTTGTTGAAGCCAAAATAATGCTCTTCCTTGTTGCTGCAGTACTGCAGCTTATGGATCGGTCCCACATGCACATTGACAACCCCCGCATGCTGAATCAGATCCGAGTGCGGATACAGAAGCTTCATGCCGACACACCCCACATAGGGGAGCTTGGCCTTTTCCGAAAGATAGGACAGCCAGTTCGGCCGGGAAACCTCGATGTCATCGTTGAGAAACAGCAGCAGCTCGCCGGAGGCTTCCTCGGCTCCGAGATTGCACATGGCGGAAAAGTTGAACTCCATGGGCCGGTAAAGATATCTGGCACTGCCGTTCTCGTTGAACTCCTCCAGAAGCTGCTCCACCCTGCTGCGGTTTTCACTCGAGCTTCCGTTGTCCACCACAATGATCTCGAAGGGAGAGCTGTCCGTATACTTCTCGATGGAATGCAGACACTGCCCCAGAATCTCCGGGTTGTCCTTGCTGGGAATGATGATGCTGATCAGCCTTTTCTCCGCAGACTCACTGGAATAGCGTCCTGTCAGGGAGCCCCGGATCAGGTTGCTGTTCCAGGGGCTTGTCCTGCGGTAGGAATGGAACAGAACCTCCGGGATGTGTCCGATCGGGAACTGCTCCTTCCTTCGTCTTGTAAAGCCCCTCCGCCTGCGCAAGGCGAAGGCAGAGCTTGTCGTAAATCCAGGAGCGCATGCCGTCATCCAGCTCGCTGGCTCTGGCTCTTCGCTCCTCCTCGGAATCCTCCCGGGTTTTGGAACGGGACTCATAGTCCGAGGCTCTCCGCTCCCCGGGATTGATCAGATACAGCTCCGAAGAACGGATGGCGAAAATATTTCCGAAATAAAAGGTCGAAAGGAAGGTGTCCGGCGACCAGTCCGGCTTAAACCAGGGATCCTTGAGCTGATTCTGATCTCCGAGAAGATCCTCGTCTCCGTAAACCATGCCGATGTCCGGATGATCGGCAAAAAAATCGCAGATCATGGTCTGCGCATAGTCGGTCAGAACTCCCTCATCGCCGCAGCAGATGATGATGTCGGCCAGCTTCTCGCCGGACAGAAGATGGTTGCGCAGATGTGAATAACGGACCACCTCCCGGGAAAGGGCGTTTCCCTCCTCGTGGCTTCGGGAACGGAGCCGCTTATCCAGCTCATTTTTATGCAGACGGTACCAGTTGCTGTAGCTGTCCACCTTACTTTGCAGCTCCTCTTGATACTGCTCGTCTCTTTTCCGGATCAGCTGCTCTCTGATCATTTTCTTCAACATATTGCCGCAGCTCCTTACGCTTCGCCTCTTAAAGGCCTCGTTCCTTACCTTACGCTTCCTTCCATCGCCTGTGCCATGGTGGCAGGCAGTCCCGCCATCTGCAGCGTCAGCTCCAGGCGGAAGGGCTCCTGTGCGGAAAGCCCCGCCTTCCGGCGCAGTCTCCGAAGCTCCCACTCCATGGAGGGGTCATGCGTCGTATAGACAATGCTGCCGTCAGTGTACTTATGTCCGT
>CAYXAN010000207.1:0-3978 GCA_964461705.1 uncultured Sarcina sp.
ATTCAATCATCTCTCCGCCGGTCAGAAAGGGCGGCATCTCCTCCAGAAGATCCCTTCGCCCGTAAAGGCAGCCGATTCCCATGGGTGCCAGCAGCTTATGCCCGGAAAAGGCGTAAAAGTCACAGCCGATTTCCTGCACATCCACCGGCATATGCGGTGTGGACTGGGCTCCGTCCACAATGAAGACGGCCCCGTTTTCGTGTGCAAGCCTCGCCGCCAACTTCACGGGATTGGTAACCCCCAGGACATTGCTGACATGTCCCATGGAAACGATCCTGGTGCGGGGGGTAATCTTGCTCCTTAATTCCTCCTCGGACAGGGTTCCGTCCATGGCAGGCTCCAGATAAACCAGTCTTGCGCCGGTCCTGCGGCAGACCATCTGCCAGGGCAGGATGTTGGAGTGATGCTCCATGACGGTGATCACGATCTCATCCCCCTCATGCAGATGCTCCAGTCCGTAGCTGTAGGCCACAAGATTCAGGGATTCCGTGGTGTTGCGCGTGAAAATGATCTCCTCATCCTGCGCCGCATGGATCAGCGTGGCCGCCTTATGCCGTGCCCTTTCATATTCGTCGGTGGCCTGAATGCTCCATCCGTACAGTCCCCGCAGAGGGTTGGCATTGCAGGTTGCGTTGAAGCGATCCATCGCCTCCATCACGCACCGCGGCCGCTGTGTGGTTGCCGCATTGTCAAAATAAATCACGTCGCTCCCCTGCAGAATGGCAAAGTCCTTTCGGAACGGATTTGCCCTCCCGGGTGTCTGTGCTGTATTCGTCGCGCTCATTTTGTGAAGGCCTCCTCGATCCTGTTCATCAGTTCTGCACGAAGAGGCAGATCCGGAATCTCCCGAACCACTGCGCCAAGCCTTGCCCGAACCATAATCTGCTCGGCCTCCTGTCGGTCAATGCATCGGGTTGCCATGTAAAACAGCATATCCTCATCCAACTGTCCGACGGAGGCACCGTGACGGCCCTCCACATCCTCCTCCTCGCAAAGGATGATGGGCAGGGTTTTGTTGACGATGTCATCGGACAACAGCAGTACATTTTCCTGCTCGTCTCCTGTGGAGCCCTTGGAGCCCCTTCTGAAATCAATGGTGCCGCGGAAGGCCTTTTCGCTGCGGTCATCCAGCACGCCGTCAAAGGACATGCGCGAGGAGGTTCTGCGCCCCCGCTGAACCACGTTGTAATTGACATCCAGCCTGCGGTCTCCTGTTCCAAGATAGCCCACCCTGGCCTCAAAGGAGGAACGGTTTCCGACAAGCTCGGGCTGCGTCCCGACATAAACCCGCGCGCCGCCCAGTTCCATCTGAATCATACGAAGGGACGCATTTTCCTGAAGGCTTGCCCCTGTATCATCCAGAAAGGTAAAACCGTCTCCCAGAAGCTGCGCCTTCACCAGCGTCAGACGGGCATTTTTTTCCAGAATGATTTTGGTCGACAGGGCTGCCGTTCCCCCGGCATTTCCCGCAGAGCGCACGCTAAGCAGTACGGTCAGACTGCTGCCCTCGCCGACATGAAGGATCTGTCCCTGCGAGGCATCGTTGCCGTCCTGAAAGTCCACACTCCACAGCACCGGCTCGGCTGCCTCCACCCTCGGTGCGACCTCCAGCAGCTCGTATTCCGTTCCGGCCTCATCCAGAAGCTGATCATATTCCTGCCCCAGGCCGGTTCCGAAGGCCTGCGGATGGTAGATCGGTGCCTTCCCGGCAACCACAAACTCCGGCAGCTCCTCGGGTGCATGCGTCTTCAGCCATTTTGCCGCCTTTGCACCGGTCAGCCTTCTGTGGCTGACCCCCTTGGGAAGCTCCTGAAAGTCGGTATCGATTCCTGTCCGAAGCGTCAGCGGCGCCTCCACAACGCCCTCGTTGGCCCGCAGATGATTCCAGGTGGGAGACGGAATATGACCCACCGATATGGCTTCATGGTTCATTTACATTCCCTCCATTTCCAGGCGAATCAAATTGTTCATCTCCGCCGCATATTCCAGCGGAAGCTCCTTGCTGACAGGATCGGCAAAGCCGGATACGATCATTGCCCTCGCCTCCGACTCGCTGATGCCCCTTGACATCAGGTAGAATACCGCCTCATCGCTGATCCGTCCGATCTTGGCTTCATGCCCCACATCGGCATCCGCCGTCCTCACATCCATGCAGGGAATTGTGTCCGAGCGGGAAATGTCATCCAGCATCAAAGAAGCGCAGTCCACCGAGGCCTTCGCCCGCTTTGCGGTCTTACGTATCTCGATGCTGCTGCGATAGGTGCTGACGCCGCCGTCCTTGGAAATGGACTTGGTGTTGATGTAGGAGGAGGTATCCTCTCCCAGATGCACCATTTTGGCGCCGGTGTCCAGATTTTGCCCGCCTCCCGCGAAGGTAATGCCGGTAAACTCGCAGTGAGAGCCGTTCCCCTTCAGAATGGTCGTAGGATACAGATAGGACACGTGGGAGCCGAAGGAGCCGGACACCCATTCCATGCGCGCGCCGTCCTCCACCAATGCCCTCTTGGTGTTCAGGTTGTACATGTTCTTGGACCAGTTCTCAATGGTGGAATACCGCAGCCGCGCGTTCTTCTTCACATAGAGCTCCACGCAGCCGGCATGGAGATTGGCGATATTGTATTTGGGTGCCGAGCAGCCCTCGATAAAGTGCAGATCCGCGCCCTCGTCTACAATGATCAGCGTGTGCTCGAACTGTCCCGCCCCCTTTGCGTTCAAGCGAAAATAGGACTGCAGCGGAACCTCCACCTTTACTCCCTTCGGAACGTACACAAAGGAGCCGCCGGACCAGACCGCGCCGTGAAGTGCGGCAAACTTATGGTCGGAGGGCGGAACCAGATGCATGAAGTATTCCTTTACCATGTCCGCGTATTCGCCCGTCACCGCCTCCTCAAAGCCGGTGTAGACAACGCCCTGCTTCGCCACATCCTCCTGAAGATTATGATACACCAGCTCGGAGTCGTACTGTGCGCCGACACCGGCCAGAGATTCCCTCTCTGCCTGAGGAATTCCCAGCTTCTCGAAGGTGTTCTTGATCTCGTCCGGAACCTCGTCCCAGTTCCCCTTCATGTCGGCATTGGAACGGACGTAGGAGGAAATCCGCTCCATGTCCAGACCGTCGATGGGCGGCCCCCAGTCCGGAACCTTCATCTCGTTATACATTTCCAGACACTTCAGGCGAAACTGCCGCATCCAGTCCGGATCCTTTTTTTCCTCCGATATCCTCTCAACGATGCCGGCGGTAAGCCCCTCCTCCATGCGGTAGAAGCCCTCGGTCTCATCGTCCTTGAAGTCGTACAGACTCCGATCGACATCCTGTACCATTTGTTCTGCCATATTATCCTCTGGATTCCTTATCTATCCCCTGATCCGTCTGCCGCGCTGCGATTCCTTTGCCGTCCGGCGACGGATTCTGCCGCTCTGCTGCCATAGCGGGACGATGCCTATGCCTCGGCAAATTTCTCAAAGCCATGCCGGTTGATCTCCTCCACCAGCTCGGCTCCGCCGGTGTGCACCAGTCTTCCCTTCACCAGAACGTGGGTGTAGTCCACCTTCAGAGCCTCCAGGATCCGCGTGGAATGCGTGATGACAAGGAGAGCTCCGTTCCTCTTCTTCTGATATTCCTCAATGCCTCTGGAAACCACGCGGACAGCATCCACATCCAGCCCGGAATCCGTCTCATCCAATATGGCCAGCTTGGGATTCAGCATCAGAAGCTGAAGAATCTCCGCCTTTTTCTTCTCACCGCCGGAAAATCCCACATTCAGGTCACGATCGGCATAGGAGGCATCCATGTTCAGCAGCTCCATGGTCGCTTCCAGCTCCTTCTTGAACTGAAAGATCTTCAGCGGCTTTCCGGTCCTTTGCCGAATGGCATTGCGCAGAAACGCCTCCAGCGACAGTCCCGGAACCTCCAGCGGATTCTGAAAGGACAGGAACATGCCCTTTTGCGCCCTCTTGTCCGCTGAAAGGCCGGTGATG
>CAYXAN010000208.1:0-3967 GCA_964461705.1 uncultured Sarcina sp.
AGCATTGACCTCACCTCAGAATATGCTTTAGGGGACTTTTTTTGGGAAGTTCACAGGTTATGGAAGCAAGCCCCAAAGCAAATAACCTTTTCAAACGTGTTGCCATTACTGTCCCTCCTTTATGGTTCTTTGTGCGCGAAACGTTATTATATACAAGAAAAACGTTTCCTAAATTGTTTTCTTGCTGTAATTATCTTATTATTGTTTTGTAAGTCAATGCTTTTGATGTGAATTTTATGTTTTGCAAAATTTTAAATCTTGTATTTTGTCATTATTGCACAAGAACAAATGCGTATTTCGAAGAAGGAGTGGCCATATGACGATAAAAGATATTGCCGCAATTGCAGGTGTTTCTGCCTCAACGGTTTCCAAGGTAATGAACAACAAGGATCAGAACATCACTCCACAGACGCGGGCAAGGATCTTGGAAACGGTTAAGAAGTACAACTATCTTCCGTACCATAACCTTCAGCCGGCGACATCCGTTTCCACATTTTTGCTTGCACTGGTTCTGAGCGGCAGATTTGCACGTTCGAATTTTATAAAGGGTTTTGTCGACACGGCACAGGAGCATGGGTACAGTGCGCTTGTCTTTAACAACAGCGGCGCTGAACAAGAAGGAAAAAGAATTGCGGATTCGCTCAGCAGGCTGAATATTGACGGTGCAATACTTGAACCAATGGATCATATGCCGGAGCTGGATAAAACGCTGCAAAAGAAAGAAATCCCGTATTTCCTTTTTGATGCCTTTCAAACCGGAGCCTTTTCCGTGGATTATTCATCCATCACAAAGCTGCTGACAGAGAAACTGATGGGGAAAAAACACCGGGAAATTGCCCTGGTGCTGCCTGCTGAGCTTATGAAGAGCGCATGCGTTGAGAGCTTTCGTCAGTGCCATTATGACAATAATATTGTGTTCCATGACAACCAGGTTTTTGATTCGGGAGACGAAGATCTGACGCAAAAGCTGATCCGCGGCGGCTACACGGGGGCGGTCTGTCTGGACTGTACATGTGCAATAAAGCTGTACACGGAAATGGAAAAGCTGGGCCTTCAGACACCGGAGGACTATTCGATCGTGTCTGTCCTTTCGGATGATTTCATGGACGTTCCTTTTGATATTTCCGGTATTCATCTGTCGGAATATGACATTGGTACAGCATTGTGTTCTATGCTGATTGATCTTGTTGAGAAAAAGCAGCAGATCAAGCATTACGAGTATCTGCCGCCGGATCTTGTGATTTCAGACAGCACTGTGAGTTATCCGAAATCCTTTCGAAAGGACGGAGCACTGGTTGTGGGCAGCATTCATATTGACATGCTGCTGGATGTGGATTCGATACCGCAGACCGGGAAAACAACCAGAATTCATCAGGCAACGACCTGCCTTGGGGGAAAGGGGGCCAATGAAGCAATCGGAATCAGAAAATTAAAGCATGACGTATACCTGCTCGGAAAGGTCGGCAACGACATCGATTCCAGATTTGCCCTTCAGGGACTGGCCCGTTACGAGGTGTCTACCAGAAGAATTCTGTCATCGGCAGATGATCCGACGGGAAGAGCCTATATTTACATTGAGGAGAACGGGGAAAGCACGATCTCTGTGCTGGGCGGTTCCAATACGAAACTTGCGCCGGAGGACATCCGACAGCAGGCAGCTCTTTTTGATCATGTTCGATACTGCCTTATTTCAACGGAAATTCCGATTCCAACCTGCATTGAGGCGGCAAGCATTGCCAAGGCGAATCATGTTCAGGTTATTGTTAAACCGGCTGCTCTGTACAATATACCGCCGGAGCTGTACCGGAACATCGATATATTTATCCCCAACAGGATGGAGGCCGCCATTCTCTGTCCGCAGCACTCGGAAATAACGGAACAGGCGGATTACTTCCTAAGCTGCGGCGTGAAATCGGTTATCATTACGCTGGGAGAGGAAGGGTTTCTTTACAAAAGTGCAGCGATGCAGAAGAAATATTCGGCAGTTCATTTTGACACGGTAGATACGACCGGCGGAGCAGATGCCTTTATTGCTGCACTTACTGCATATCTCCTGGAAGGATGCGAAACGGATACGGCGCTTCGGGCTGCAGCATATGCCGCAGCTTACTGCGTTTCCGGAAAAGGGGTGTCGGTGTCTTTGGTTGATAAAGAGACATTGGAGAAAATTGTGCAGGAGCATGATCCGGATTTGTATGCAGCGATGACTCGATCCGGCCTACGGGAAGGATAAAATCAGGCGACCAGGTAGCCGGGGGACAACAGGTATGGAAGAAAATCTGAAGGATATCGTGAATTGCCTCAAAAATGTCATTGATAGATCCCGCAACGCTTCGTCAAAACCTCCTTGCATTCAGACGGAAACTGCGTTATGATTTAGTATGTTTGAATAGAGTTGACATTGAGAGTGGGCCTTGTCGGTCCACTCTTTTTCATGAGTTGTGGCTGCACAGTCAAAGAGGCAGGTGGAAGAGATGGCAAAGCGGAAGGAAATTGAGGAAATGGTGGAGCAGCTCCTGGAGCCGATTGTTTCCTCGCATGGTCTTCGCATTTATGACGTGGAGTACGTGAAGGAGGGGCAGGAGTATTATCTTCGCGCCTATATTGACAAGGACGGGGGCGTGACCATCGATGACTGTGTGGATGTAAGCCGTGAGCTTTCGGATGCACTGGATGACACCGATCCCATTCCGGAGGCCTACACGCTGGAGGTTTCAAGCCCGGGACTGGGAAGACCGCTGACGAAGGATCGGCATCTTGCTGCCAGCATCGGGGAAAAGGTGGAGGGCAGCACCTTTGCCCCTTATGAGGATAAGAACAAGAGCTTCGACGGCGTTTTGAAGGCCTTTGATGAGAAGAGCCTTACCATCGGCAGAGAGGATGCCAAGGGGACTCCCATGGAGGATCTTGTGCTGCTGCGCAAGGATGTGGCCAGGCTGCGGCTGAAAATGGAGCTTTGATAAAGTACGGATTCGTGAAACAATTGTGGAAAGGAATGCCGTCTGCGGCATTTAGGAGGAAATCATGAACGAAGAACTGAAACTCGCGATGGAAGTGTTGGAGAAGGAGAAGAATATCAGCGCCGACACTTTGTTTGATGCCATTGAGTCCGCACTGGTGATTGCCTGCAAGAATAATTTCGGCAAAACGGACAATGTCAAGGTGGAAATGGACCGTGATACCTTTGAGTATCATGTGTGGGCAGAGAAAACCATCGTGGCCGCCGAGGATGAGGTGGAGGACGACCAGTATCAGATTTCGGCGGACAAGGCGAAGGAGCTGCATGTGATCGGCGAGATCGGGGACACGGTTCGGGTTGATTTCAACAGCAAATCCTTCGGGCGCATTGCCACTCAGATCGCCAAAAACGTGATTCTGCAGAAAATCCGTGAGGAAGAGCGGAACGCGGTTTACAATTATTTTGAAAAGAAGCTCAAGACTGTGGTGACCGGTGTGGTGCAGCGGCAGGTGGGCCGCAACTGGACGATCAATCTGGGGGCGCAGGAAGGCCTTATGAAGGCGGAGGGCATCCTGAACGAGAAGGAGCAGGTTCCTTCCGAGAAGCTGCGCACCGGCGATCGGATACGGGTCTATGTGGTGGATGTCCGCAAGACCGCAAAGGGTGCCACACGAATCCTTGTTTCCCGCACGCATCCGGATCTTGTAAAGGGGCTGTTTGCGGAGGAAGTGGCGGAGATCCGCGACGGCACGGTAACCATCGAGAGCATTGCCCGGGAGGCCGGCAGCCGCACCAAGATCGCCGTCTGGAGCAACAACCCCAATGTGGATCCCGTCGGTGCCTGCGTCGGTCTGAACGGAACCCGTGTCAACAACATCGTTGAGGAGCTGGGCGGTGAAAAGATTGATATCGTGAACTGGGATGACAATCCGGGAAACCTGATTCAGAATGCGCTGTCACCGGCCAAGATTGTTGCTGTATTTGCAGATCCGGAGGAGCACAGCGCCA
>CAYXAN010000209.1:0-3949 GCA_964461705.1 uncultured Sarcina sp.
TATTGATGAGAGCCTGGATCACAACTCCAACGTCACCTCCGGCAAGGTGTACTGGTCGGTGATCAATAAGGAGCGCCATGGGGATTACGGCGGAGGCACGGTGCAGGTGATTCCGCATGTTACCAACGAAATCAAGTCCCGCTTTTATACAGGCGCTCCGGAGGGCTCCGGGGAGAGTCCGGAGGGAACGCTTCGCCCGGAGGATGTGACCGTTGCCATCATTGAGGTGGGCGGAACGGTGGGCGACATTGAGTCGCAGGCTTTTTTTGAGGCCATCCGTCAGTTCCAGCAGGAGCAGGGAGCCTACAATACCTGTATGATCCATGTGACGCTGGTGCCCTATCTGTACGGCTCTGCCGAAATGAAGACAAAGCCCACACAGATGAGCGTCAAGGAGCTGCAGCAGATGGGAATCCGGGCGGATGTGATTGTCTGCCGCTCCGAGATGGAGATGCCCCGGTATCTGAAGGACAAGATTGCGCTGTTCTGCAATGTTCCCGGCAGCCACGTACTGCAGAACCTCAATGCCGACAGCATCTATGAGGTTCCGCTGATGATGGAGGAGGAGCATCTGGCACAGGCGGTGTGCGACTGTCTGCAGCTGCCATGTCCGGAGCCGGACCTTACCGAGTGGCACGAGATGGTGGATCGTCTGCAGAATCCGAACAAAAGGGTGGAAATCGCCCTGGTGGGCAAGTACACCCAGCTGCATGATGCGTATCTGTCTGTGGTCGAGGCGCTGCATCACGGCGGAATTGAAAACCGCGCCGAGGTGTCCATTCGCTGGGTGGATTCGGAGGAGCTGGAAGAAAAAGGTGCGGAGGCGATGCTCGCCGGAATTCACGGCATGATCATTCCCGGAGGCTTCGGCAGCCGCGGAACAGAAGGAATGATTCAGGCGGCGGAATACGCCCGCGTCAATAAGATTCCTTATCTTGGAATCTGCCTTGGCATGCAGATGGCCATGATTGAGTTTGCAAGACATGTGATCGGCTATGCCGATGCCAACAGCTCGGAGCTGGCGCCGGACACCACGCATCCTGTGATCGATCTGATGCCGGAGCAGAAGGATGTCACGGAGCTTGGAGGAACCATGCGCCTTGGCTCCTACCCCTGCGTTCTGCAGAAGGGCAGCAGGGCCGGTGAGCTCTACGGGACAGAGGAGATCAGCGAGCGCCATCGGCACCGCTATGAGGTGAACAACGAGTACCGCGATGTCTATGAGGAAAAGGGCATGTGCCTTTCCGGGACCAGCCCGGACGGTCATATCGTGGAAATGATTGAGCTAAAGGACCACCCCTATTTTATCGCGACGCAGGCGCATCCCGAGTTTAAGTCAAGGCCCAACCACGCGCACCCTCTTTTTGCAGGGCTGGTAAGGGCAGCGGCGGAGTTTGCGGGCGGCATGACGGAATGAATGCGGGAAAGATCATGCAGACAAAAGCGCCATACAGGGTAGTCAGACAGAAGAAAGGCAAAGGCCGCACGGAGAAGACAGACGCTGTACGGACCAAAAACCGAACCAAAGGACAGCGAAAGGGGAATGGGAATGATGCAGACCTATGAGGATGTACTGGATTTCATTGAGGAGGAGAATGTAAAATTCATTCGCCTTGCCTTTTTTGATGTGTTCGGGGAGCAGAAAAATATCGCCATCATGCCCCAGGAGCTAAGAAGAGCCTTTGAGGAGGGGATTTCCTTTGACGGATCCGCCATTGCAGGCTTCGGAGAGGATCTGCGCTCCGACCTGTTTCTGCGCCCGGATCCGACGACATTGTCCATCGTCCCCTGGAGGCCGCTCGACGGCGGGGTGTGTCGGATGTTCTGCGATATTTACAAACCGGACGGAACGCCGTACGAAAAGGACACCCGGTACCTTTTGAAAAAGGCGGTGAGGGCCGCAAGGGAGGCAGGAATTCGCGTTACCTTCGGACCGGAGGTGGAATTCTACGCCTTTGAACGGGATGAAAAGGGCCATGTGACGGACAATCCGATTGATCACGCAGGGTACATGGCAGTCGGTCCGGACGATAAGGGCGAAAATCTTCGCCGTGACATTTGCTTTGCCCTGCTGGATATGGGAATTTCTCCGGAGGCTTCCCATCACGAGCACGGTCCGGGACAAAATGAGATTGATTTCCATTACGGAGATCCCCTTACGACGGCAGACAATACGTCTACCGTGAAATGGGCAGTCCGCAATTTGGCCGAGGCGGCCGGAATGTCCGCGGATTTCTCACCGAAGCCCATTCGCGATGAGGCAGGCAGCGGCATGCATTTCAATATCTCCGTGGACGACATGGAGGGAGACAAGGACAAGGGAGCGGCATTGTCCGGCATGTTTATGGCGGGCATTCTCAAGCACATCCGCGAGATTACACTGTTCCTGAATCCGGTGCAGAAGTCCTACGAGCGTCTCGGACAGATGGAGGCACCTTATTATGTCAGCTGGTCCGAGCAGAACCGTTCGCAGCTGATTCGGATTCCGGCAACCAGCAACGGGAGAAAGCGGTTTGAGCTTCGCTCCCCGGATCCGATGGCCAATCCCTACCTTTCCTTTGCCATGGTGATCTATGCGGGGCTGGACGGCATTGTGGGAGCCATGCGTCCGGATCTTCCGATGAATGTAAATCTGTATAAGGCGGATCCGGATCTTACAGCGAAGCTCGAAAAGCTGCCCCGCCATCTGGATGAAGCGATTTCCTGCGCAAGAAGCAGTGAACTGGTAAGGCACTACGTGCCGGAGTCCGTGCTGGAGGCCTATTGCAGCCGCAGGTAGGAAAGGAATCGCTGCAGCTGCGCGCAAACATCCGGACCCGTCAGACCCGGGACACGGAGGAGCTGTCGCTGGACGATACCGTATTTTCTTGCAGAGCAGGAAGGACGTGGCACTATGGCATCTGGTGCGAAGAGAGGCTGCATTCTGGTTGTGACATCCGGTCAGGATGCCTTTGCAGTCATACGAAAAATCATAGAGGGGATCTGCGATCAGGTCCTTTGGGCTTCCTCCATTACAGAATCCCGGCGGCTTCTTGCGGCGGGCAATATCGGTATGGTCATCATCAACACGCCGCTGCCGGATGAATTCGGCCTGGAGTCCGCGAGGGACTTTGCGGACGGGAAGGACATCGCGGTGCTCCTTCTGGTAAAGGCGGATCTGTATCATCAGGTATCGTACAAGGTGCGGGGAAGCGGTATTTTTGTGCTGTCCAGACCCCTGAAGGGGCAGCTTCTTCTGGAGGCCGTGGGCATCATGGATGCCATGCGCCTTAAAATTCTCAGTCTGAATGAGCAGAACCAGAAGCTCAGGAGACGCCTGGACGAGCTGGGCCTGATCACAAGAGCCAAATGTCTTCTGATTGAAAAGAAGCAGATGACGGAGGAGGAGTCCCACCGCTACCTCGAGCAGGAGGCAATGAACCACTCCCTGAGCAAGCGCGAGATCGCACAGAACATCATCCGGGAGATGGAGGATTAGGGCCGCCGGCCGGTCAGTGCGTGCTTACAGCCCGGATCCCCAACCACACATTTTACGAGGGAGAGATGCCTGAAACGCGGGACACCGGATGGTGTTCATCCTTTCTTCATCCTTTCTATCAGTGCGCGCAGATGTGCGTCACTTGCAGCATCGGAGAAATCGCTTTCGCGAAATGCTCCTAGCTGAACCAGAATACAGAGTCTGTGCCAAGTTCATAAAAAATCTTGCAGCCAGTGAAGTTCTCTGTTATTAATAATGTAAATGAGTTTATTTACCACTGGCTGGGATTATCTGCAAAGGGGGCTTGACAAGCATGAAGCCGAACCCCGTACTTAACAAGACAAGACAAGACAAGACAAGACAAGACAAGACAAGACAGGTTAAGCCTGTCCCTTTGTGCTGTTCACAAAAACAAACATACGCTTTTCAAAGACGCATTTTGCCCTTGATGCAGGGGTGAGATGCGTCTTT
>CAYXAN010000210.1:0-3924 GCA_964461705.1 uncultured Sarcina sp.
TTCTTGCAGGCTCGGCAGCAGGGATTCTATTGGCTTACGCAGCCGGCAAAAGGACGGTCCTGCGGGACATTCTGGCACCGCTTGTGACAGTTCTGAAGTCTGTTCCCGTTGCCAGCTTCATTATTCTGGCACTGATCTGGTTCGGCTCGAAGTCCTTGTCCTTTTTTATCAGCTTCATGGTTGTTTTTCCCATTCTGTATCTCAATACACTGCAGGGAATGGAGAGTCTGGATCCGAAGCTTACGGAAATGGCAGAGGTCTTTCATGTACCGCAGCTGTCCTGTCTTCGCTGCATTGTCCTGCCGGGACTCTACCCGTTCCTTCGAAGCGGCTTTGAGCTGGCGCTTGGCATGAGCTGGAAAAGCGGCGTTGCGGCGGAGCTGATCGGCCAGTACAAGCTCAGCATCGGCAATCAGCTGTATATGGATAAGATTACACTGGACACAGCCGGTGTCCTGGCGTGGACGCTTGTCATCATCGTGGTAAGCTGGGCCTTTGAAAAGATATTCCTGCTTCTTGTTTCCGGTTTGGAGGGCAGAGGCTCCCGCAGGATGAAAAAGAGGGCGGCTTCCGGGACAGAAAGAGAGGCTTCCGAATGACCATAGAGGCGGAGCATATCTACAAGAGCTACAACAATAAGCCGGTTCTGGAGGATTTTAATCTGGCTGTGACTTCGGATTCCTCCTATGTGATTACGGGAGAGTCCGGCGCAGGAAAGACAACCTTTCTGCGGATTCTTCTGGGCTTGGAGAAGCCGGATCAGGGAAGGGTGCGGCTGTTGGGAGATTACAAATATTCCCGGGTTAATGCCGGGGTGGTCTTCCAGGAGGATCGGCTGTGCGAGAGCTTTTCCGCTGTGGAAAATGTCGCCATGGTCAACCGGAAGCTCTCGGAACGAATTGCCCGGGAGGAACTGGAAAAGCTTTTGCCGGCAGATCAGCTGGATCAGCCGGTATCCTGTCTGTCCGGCGGAATGCGCCGCAGGGTTTGTATCGTGCGGGCCTGTATCATTCCTTCCGATGTGATCGTGATGGACGAACCGTTTGCCGGACTGGATGATGAGAACAGAAAGCGCTGCATCGACTATATTCGCAGCATACAGGGGACAACACCCCTGGTCGTGACGGCACATTCTCTGGACGGTCTTGGATTCTGCAAAAACATCCCCATCCGGAGGGAGAACGGAACGACTATGCAGCAGTAGATTTTGGAGGTAATTATGGTTACAAGTGATAAGGCACTGGTCAGCTACAAGCATAAGGTCATGGAGGAGGTGGCTCGCCTTGCATGGGAAGACAAGCTGGATGAGGAGCATAAGGAGGCCCTGGTTTATGACCTGATTCCCGGGCCGAAGCCCACGTATCGGTGCTGCATTTATAAGGAAAGAGAGATTACAAGACAGAGAATTCGACTGTCCTGCGCTCAGAATACCATGGGCAATCCGAACTCCCACAATATTGTTCAGGTGATCAAGCCGGCCTGCGATGAATGTCCTTTGTCCTCCTATTCCGTGACGGACAACTGCCGTCTGTGTCTTGGGAAGGCCTGCCAGAGCTCTTGTAAATTCGGGGCCATTACCATTGGGGAGTTCCGCTCTCACATCGACCGCAACAAGTGCAGAGAGTGCGGTATGTGTGCGCAGGCCTGTCCCTACGGAGCCATTGTGCATCTGGTTCGCCCCTGCAAGAAAGCCTGTCCGGTGGGGGCCATTGCTTTTGACGAGAACGGCTTCTGCGAGATTGATGAGGATAAGTGCATTAACTGCGGACATTGCATCCACAGCTGCCCGTTCGGCGCCATCGGCTCCAAAACCTATCTGGCAAAGGTGATTGAACACATTGTCAACGGAGAGGAAGTCTATGCAATGTGCGCACCTGCAACCGAGGGTCAGTTCGGAGAGGACATTTCCATGGCCGCCATTCGTGCAACGCTGAAGAAGATCGGCTTTACCGATATGATTGAGGTGGGGCTTGGCGGTGATATGACAGCGGCCTATGAGGCTGCCGAGTGGAGCGAGGCGCTCAGGGAGGGAAAGAAGATGACCACCTCCTGCTGCCCGGCCTTCATCAATATGATGAAGAAGCATTTCCCGGAGCAGTTCGAGCAGAACATGTCCACCACGGTGTCACCGATGTGTGCGGTGTCCAGAATGCTGAAGGCTCAGCATCCCGGCTGCATTACGGTGTTCATCGGCCCCTGCATCGCCAAAAAGAGCGAGGCAGAGGACAAGAGCGTACCGGGCAATGCAGATTATGTTATGACCTACGGAGAGCTGCGGGCACTGCTTCGTTCGAGGGATGTACAGGTGGAGCCGGTCGAGGAAAATTATCAGGAATCCTCCATCTACGGCAAGCGCTTTGCAACCAGCGGAGGCGTGGCGGCCGCGGTGATTGAGGTGATGAAGGAGAGGGGCGAGGATGTCACGAACATCAAGCTGAAGCAGGTGGCAGGCGGTCAGGACTGCCGCACGGCCCTGACCCTTTTAAAGGCAGGGAAGCTGTCTGAGGATTTTATCGAGGGAATGGTCTGTCCCGGAGGCTGCGTAGGAGGTCCCTCCCGTCACAAGACGGAGGTGGAAATCAAAAAGGCAAGGACGACGCTTCTTTCCAAGGCGGATGGCCGCAAGGTATTGGAGAACATCGAGAACTATCCGATGGACACCTTCAGCATGCATCGTGACGGCCATAGGAATGAATAAGGAGTCCGCCGGAGAATCTGCCGCAGGTCATGCCGCCGGCCTTTTTGTCCGGGCGGCGGTGATGGTGTCTGCCCTATAACGCGACGGCAGAATAGACAAAAATGTGACGGTAATTTTTTAGTTGTGCAGCACAGGGAGTTTATCTTACAATGAGGTTCGGCAGCGATCGGCTGCCGAACCTCTTCTGCGTGGAAGCGATCGAAACCGGAAGCAATCGGAATCGAAGGGGATCGGGCTCCGGAGACCATCAAGGCCGAGAGCAATCGCAAACCACATCATCCCGTTCGGGAGAAATGCAGCAATTCGATAGAAAACAAAATGTAACTGTTCAGCACGCATCTCGATTTTCCTTCGGAAAACCTCAATGTGGCTGAACAGATACAACAAAAAGAGGAAGAACGATTCGGTGAAGGACGGTTCAATGGGAGGAGGACGGGAATGTTCAGTTGTGTGGTCACCGGGGCTGTTCGGGGTGTGAAGAGCTATATGCTCCGTATTGAGACGGATATCTCAGATGGACTGCCGGTGTTTTCCATGGTCGGATTTGTGTCGGCACAGGTGAGGGAGGCCGAGGAGCGGGTTCGTGTCGCGATGAAGAATACCGGCATCCACCTGCCGCCCAAAAGGATCACCATCAATTTCACCCCATCGGATATTCCCAAAAGAGATCTGACGGTGGATCTTCCCGTTGCCGTTGGATTGCTGGAGGCCATGAACTATCTGGAGAGGAACGCGGCGGACGGAATCCTGGTGCTGGGCGGATTATCCCTGGACGGCGAGGTGACACCGATACGGGGGGTATTGCCGATGGTTCGGCAGGCGGCCGCGGAGGGCATCGAAACCGTGCTGCTTCCCAAAGAGAACGCAAAGGAGGCTGCCGTCTGGGAAGGTATACGGGCAGTCGGCATTCACAGCTTAAGGGAGGCGATACGCTACCTTCAGCTTTCGAAGGAGGATCGCGAGCGGGAATTTTGTCCGGAGACACCGATGCGGCAGAGCAAAGAGCCGGAGAAAGGCGGACGGCTGTCCGCAGATTTTCGCGACATTTGCGGACAGGAGAGTGTTAAGCGCGCCATGGAGATTGCGGCAGCAGGCTTTCACAATGTCCTTATGATCGGTCCGCCGGGATCCGGAAAATCCATGATGGCAAAATGTCTGCCCGGAATCCTGCCTCCGCTCTCCCTGGAGGAGCAGCTGGAGGTCTCATCTATTTACAGCATTTCCGG
>CAYXAN010000211.1:0-3878 GCA_964461705.1 uncultured Sarcina sp.
TGAATAATCATGCATGAGCTTTGTTCGATGTGATCCAGAATGGAAAATAGACGGGACGGCCGGAATCGGCGATGTACCCACGGGAAAAGAAACACAGCTATGCAGTTGAGATCATTGTAGCAATGGCAGGGGGGAAACGCCAGACATGTTTTTTGTATCTGTTCTGCCTTTAAGCACGCCTTTAAGCACGTTCAAAGGGAATGACCAAGGTGAGGCTTGACGCATTTTATTCGGGAGACTGACGGGGCAGGGAATCACTCTTGCTTGAGATAATTGTAAATGGTAAATCGCGACAATCCGAGGAAGTCGGCAAGCTTTTCGGTTGACTTCTTGACAAGGAAGAACCCTTTTTTATCCAGATCGTTTACGATCTGGATTTTTTCATCTTTGCTGAGTTCCTCGACAGGCTTCTGATAAGGCGCGGCAGCACTCTTCATGAGCTCCTCCAAGAGGGTGTCGATGTTGCCGGTGAAGAATTCGGAGTTATCCTGATTGCTTTCATCAGGAACGGAGGTCAGATCATTAATGATCCCGGAGGCTTGAAACAGACCGGAGATGTCATAATTGATGCAAAGGCTTCCGTTGACCTTTCCATATTCGTCGCGGAAATATTTGCTGGTAGAGCGAATGATCTTTCCGTTCTCCAGCTTATTGATATAGCACTGATCCTTTGGAACGGCGGAGCCTCTGAGAATTTCCAGTCCTGCGTTTGTCCCTCCGTCGCCGACCTTTCGTCCGGTTACATGTCCGTTCCAGATGGCGACAATGGTTTTGTTGTAGGGGAGGGTTAAGTCGTGCAAAACGACTTCACAGTTTGAACCGAACTCCAGAGCAATGGCGTTGGCAATGTCCGACAACAAGCCAAGATTATCACTGACAAATCCCATAAAACCTCCCTGTGAGCAATAAGATGCTCTTAGGATTATAAAATTTTTGAAGGTGGACTGTCAATCTGCGATGGCCTGAAATCAACAATTTGTTTAACACAAAATCAACAAAACAAAACATATGAAATATAGAACAATTTTGATCGGGGAAAACTGTGACAAATGCACCAAATATACAGGATAGCAACGAATAATAATACAAAAAATATATGAAACCGCATTGACAGAACTCATAGAACTTCTTACACTAATTGTGGAAATTAGAAGGAGAAACTTTTGAAATTACAATATTTGTTGAACACACACTCCGGCCATTTGATACAAGGGTCTGAGATGCTTTTAAGAAAGGGGGGAAGAACAGACAGGGTAGACGGTGAACGATAGGCATGACAGGACATAAGTGATTATTATGAGGAGGGTATAAACAATGCTGAGCACAACACATGCAACTTTCTTTATCATCGGTTTCATTGTGTATGTTGCGGCGATGATTCTGATCGGAACCATTGCCAGCAAAGGAAAAGCAGAAGGGACAGGATATCTTACAGGAGGTGGAGAATTTCCACTGTTTCTGATTTTTGCAACGATGGCTGCCACATTGATCGGCACCGGCTCGGCGATCGGTGCAACAGCGAACGGCTTTAAGGGTGGCTTTTACGGCTCTGCATACGGACTGGGAGCAGCGCTTGGTCTGATTGTTCTCTGGCTGATCACGAAAGACAAGGATCTGCACGGAAAAGGCTTTATTACTATGGCCGAGGAGGCACAGTTTTACTTCAATGGCGACAAGCACATGAAGGCTCTGATGAGTGTGATGATGTATATCATCGAAGTAGTGTGGCTTGGAAACCATATCAACGGCGGAGCAACCTATCTTGCCTATATCACAGGGATGGATGCAGTGATGGCCAAGGTTATTGCTGTGTGCGGATTCGGAATTTACGTTATTATCGGCGGACTGGTTGCTGTAATCTGGACTGATCTGATTCAGCTGATCATTCTGCTGGCAGGTTTTGTTGCCATTTTGTTTGTTTCCATTCCGTCTGCCGGCGGTTGGAGTACCATCAGTGAGACCCTGATTGCAAATGGTAAGGGCGGCGGACTTAGCTTTTACGGAATTGAGAATGTGGGCCTTATGGCACTGGTTACTCTGATCCTGTCGGTAGGAGTTCCCTGCCTTGGAACACCCACCTACAGAATGAGATTGTATTTCTCCAAGGATGCAAAAACAGGAAGCCGAAGCCTTCTGATGTCTGCCGGACTGCTGTTTGTATTTTCTTTCATTCCCGCCATTATCGGAATGGCTGCGTTTACAATTGCTACCAACACGGGGGCACAGGCAGTGCTTGATACTCCGGACTATGCCTTTACTTATATTGCAACGGTTGCGCTCGGCCCTGTTCTTGGTTTGCTGTTCATGATTGCCGGTCTGTCTGCAACCATGTCTTCCGGTGACTCGGATGCCATTGCTGCGGTGACAATCTTCATTCAGGATGTATATCCTCTGTTCACAGGGAAGAAACTTGAAGAGGAGAAGGTTGGTAAATATTCAAGAATTGTGACTGTGCTGACGCTGGCCCTGGCTTTTTTTGCAACGCTTTTTGCAAAGGATGTTATGAGCTATATCAGCAACGTGATCGGGTCCGTCATCCCTGGCGTTTCCGTTGCCATGTTCCTTGGAGCAAAGTGGAAAAAGGCAACTTGGCAGGGCGGCCTTGCCTCTGTGATCGGCGGTATCGCCTTCGGCGTGTTATACCTTGGTGTTGCACCGATTTCTGAATGGGTAAAGGCGGTATTTACCGGGCCGATTATTCCGGGCACGGTTCTTACACTGGTTCTTGGAGTCGTTGTTTCTCTTTGCACGAAGAACGAGCCTATGACCGATGAGGAGAAGCTGCAGAAGGTGATCGAGGCTCGCGGCTGACAATTACTTATAATTTGCATTTTGCGGGGAGGCCGGAACTGCCTCCCTCCTTCGTTTGTGAGGTGCCTCATGCTGATTAAGAACGGATTGATTTATGACGGAAAGGGAAATGCTCCGTTTCGGGCAGATATACGTATTGAAGCGGACAAAATAGTAGAGATCGGGAGCCATCTGGAGGGCGAGGAAGAAATTCTGGATGCCGCAGGCAAGGCCGTTACACCAGGCTTTATAGATATCCATCGGCACTGTGACAATAAGCCTTTTTTGGGTATGTCATTTGCTGAGCCGATGCTGGCGCAGGGAATTACAACGACTGTAGTGGGAAACTGTGGGATTTCACTGACACCCTGTAACGAAGATCCGGCAAAGGCGCAGGAGGCGTATGACTTTGATGAGCCGGTTCTTGGCCCGCCGGTAAGAGGCATCTGTTCCTATCATGATTACATGGCGAAGCTGGAGGGGATGGAGCTGCCGTTGAATATGGCAGCAATGATCGGCACGGGAAATGTTAAGATTGCGGTAAAAGGATTTGCCAATACCCCGTTCACTGCAACGGAAATGGAGCAGGCACAGGGACTGATTGAGGATGCATTAAAGGAAGGAGCTCCGGGCATTTCAGTCGGCATTATGTATTTGCCGGAATGTTACAATTCAACGGACGATTACGTTCAGATGCTGAAGCCGCTGAGCAAATATAATGCTATTGTTACGGCACATATCCGCGGTGAAGGCGACAGCATGGTGGACAGCGTCAAGGAAATGATCGAAATCGGAAAGCGTGTCGGGTGCAGAGTTGAGATCAGTCATTTTAAATCCTGCGGAATGAAGAACTGGAACAAGGATATTTATCGTGCCATTGATGCCATAAATGCGGCACGTAAAGAAGGTCAATGGGTGGGGTGCGATCTCTATCCGTATGAGGGGGGCTCGACGGCATTGACAACCATGCTGCCGCCTGCATTTGTGAACGGCGACATGACGAATGCATTGCAAAGACTCGGAACGAAGGAGGGAATCAACGATTTCCGTACAATGGCGTCCGTAGAGTATGATGACTGGGACAATTT
>CAYXAN010000212.1:0-3873 GCA_964461705.1 uncultured Sarcina sp.
GTCTTTTTCCGCTCGGACAGCGTGGCGGAGGCACTGCATATGTTCGGGGCCATTACCAGCTGGAATCCGGTGGTGTTCACCTTAAACGGAATAGAGGCCATGGGATTGGATCTGCCGGATTTGCTGGTTCTGCTGCTGGCGGTTCTGCTGCTGGCCTTTGTGGAGACACTGCAGCAGAAGGCCCCTGTACGTGAGATGCTGGCAGGGCAGAGCCTTCCGGTTCGCTGGCTTTTGCTGCTGGGCCTCTTCCTCATTGTAATTATTCTTGGGCAGTACGGACCGGGATTCGAGGCGGAAGCCTTTATTTACGCGGCATTTTAAGGAAAGCGGAAAATGCGGAAAGGATCGGAAAATATGAAAATCGGAATCATCGGAGCAATGGACGTGGAGATTTCCTCCCTGAAGGAGCACATGAAAACCGATGGAATCAAAAGCTATGCCGGAATGACCTTTCAGGAGGGCACGCTGGGAAGGACCCATGTGGTGGTGGTAAAGAGCGGGATCTGCAAGGTGAATGCCGCTCTGTGCGTGCAGCTTTTGGCAGATCACTTCGGTGTGACGCACGTGATCAACACGGGAGTTGCGGGATCACTGGATAATGATATCAATATCGGTGACATTGTCGTTTCCACCTGTGCCGGATATCATGATGTAGATGCCACTGTATTCGGGTATCAGCCGGGAGAAATTCCGCAGCAGGGAACGGTTGTTTTTCCCGCGGATGAAGCGCTGCAGAGGGCTGCAGCGGAGGCAGCCAAAGCGGCAGCGCCTGAGATAAGGGTCTTTCGCGGAAAGGTGCTCTCCGGCGATCAGTTCATTTCGACACGCGAGAAAAAGCTTCAGCTGATGCGGGACTTTCCGGACGGTCTGTGCTGTGAGATGGAGGGGGCCGCCATTGCGCAGGCAGCGTATGTGAATCAGATCCCCTTTGTGATCCTTCGCGCCATCTCTGATAAGGCCGATGAGAGCGTCGAGGAGAGCTATGACATATTCGAGAAAAAGGCTGCGCAGCACTGCGCAGCCATCGTGGAATATATGACAGAAAATCTGTGAGCTGCCGCCTGTAAAGCCGATAAGCCTGTTTGCGGAGAGGTTACCAAATTGCCGCGCCGAATTCCGTCTGCGCAGCGGCAGATTTTCTTAGGGAAACGCGGATGAAAGCGTTTCCCTCGCCGGATCCCAGCTGCGAAGCAGCATTTTCCCTTGCAAATCCGTGCGATCCACCGGAGGATTCTAAGGAAACGCGGATTAAATCAGCGCTTCCTTAGCTGAAATACCGCTGCAGAAGTCCGGCAAAGGCCTTTCCGTGGCGAGCCTCATCGCGGGCCATTTCGTGGACCGTATCATGGATGGCATCCAGATTCAGCTCCTTGGCCCTCTTTGCCAGGTCAACCTTCCCGGCTGTAGCACCGTTCTCGGCTGCAACACGAACCTCAAGATTGTGCTTCGTGGAATCGGAAACCACCTCGCCCAGAAGCTCGGCAAACTTTGCAGCATGCTCGGCCTCCTCGTAGGCAGCCTTTTCGTAGTACAGGCCGATTTCGGGATAGCCCTCACGGAAGGCGGCGCGGGACATCGCCAGATACATGCCGACCTCCGAGCATTCTCCTTCAAAATTGGCGCGCAGATCCACCTTGATATCCTCCGGCACATCCTTGGCAATGCCGATGACGTGCTCGGCTGCCCAGTTCAGATTGTCCTCCTCTACGGGGACGAATTTGGATTTCGGAACATTGCAGGTGGGGCATTTCCAATCCTCGGGAAGATCGGCGAATCTTACGCCCTCCACCTCTTCATCGTAAATGTGACCGCAAATAAGACATCTGTATTTCATGGTGATCGACTCCTTTCTGATAAAAGCAAGAATGATTTCTTTTTGGGATCAATTCTCAATAAATAAACTATACAGCAGGCATGCGTAATTAGTCCATGCTAAACTTTATTATCCGATGCATTCAAGCTGCAGATGTGTTGCTGCGCAGACGCCGGCCAGATGCCGGCCAGATGCCAGCCAGATGTCGGCCAGACATCAGCCAGATGCCGGCCGGGCGACAGGGTGGCGGGATGTCCAAGGCTCAGTCTGGGCACCTTCGTCGGGATCCGCCGCCTGGCCGGCATCTGTCCTGTAACGCGGTTGCTGAATGTCTGTTATAATGAGATTGTCTTCTGCAGTGCGGTTACGCAAAGCGCTGCAGGACTTTTGGTTGGGAGGTTTGTAGGATGTCCTTTCGCAGAAAGCTGCTGCTGGCCTTTGCCATTGTCATTATTTTGCCGGCAATTTTGACGGTTGCAGCCTTTAAGATCATACAAAGAGTGCTGCCGAGGGACGCAGCGATGGTTCCCCAAAGTGTGATCCTGGCGGTGGGTCTGACGATCATTGTGGTGCTGATTGTGACGGCGACCCTTTTGACCGGATGGCTGAAATCCAGTATTCTGGATCCGGTAAATCAGCTCAAGCTTGCGATGATTCAGATCCGGGACGGAAACCTGGATTATCTTCTGGACACGACGCAGAAGGGCGAAATCGGGGAGCTTTATCAGTGCTATGAGGACATGCGGCTTCGCCTCAAGGAGTCGGCGGAGGAGAAGCTGGTAAACGACAGGCATGACAGGGAGCTTATCAGCAATATATCACATGATCTGAAGACACCGATCACATCGATCAAGGGGTATGTGGAAGGACTTCTGGACGGGGTGGCCAACACACCGCAGAAGCAGGAAAAATATCTCCGCACCATTTACAATAAGGTAGGAGATATGGTTCGGCTGATCAACGAGCTGACCCTGTATTCCAAGATTGATAATGACAAGATTCCGTACAATTTCAGCCGGATCCGGCTGGCGGATTATTTTGGCGATTGTGTGGAAGAAATCGGTATGGACATGGAGTCCAGGAACATTGAGCTGAATTACTCCAACCTCCTGCCGCCGGATACGGAGATGATTGCCGACCCGGAGCAGCTCAAGCGGGTGATCAACAACATCATCAGCAACAGCGTAAAATATATGGACAAAAACCACGGGAGGATCGACATCCGCCTTCTGGATGAGCAGGACAGCCTCCGCATTGAGATCGAAGACAACGGAAAGGGCATTGCCGCAAGGGACCTGCCGAATATTTTTGACCGGTTCTATCGCGCGGATTCTTCAAGGAACTCCGCCACAGGAGGAAGCGGGATCGGATTGTCCATTGTAAAGAAGATTGTGGAGGATCACGGCGGGTACATCTGGGCCACCTCTAAGGAGCACGTAGGGACCTGTATGCACATGGTGTTCCGCAAATACCGTGAGGTCCGGCAAAAGGCCGAGGCGGCGCGCACGGAGGACTGATGTACCGTCAGAATGGAGGATGACATGAGCAGAATACTGATCATTGAGGACGAAGAGGCCATTGCAGATCTGGAGAAGGATTATCTGGAGCTGTCTGATTTTGAGGTGACGGTGAAGAACCGGGGCGACGACGGTCTGCGGGAGGCACTGGCGGAAAGCTATGATCTGGTGATTCTGGATCTGATGCTGCCGGGCCTTGACGGCTTTGAAATCTGCAAAAAGATCCGTGAGAACAAGAACATCCCGATCCTGATGGTATCCGCCAAAAAGGATGACATCGATAAGATCCGCGGCCTGGGCCTTGGTGCCGATGATTATATGACAAAGCCCTTCAGCCCCAGTGAGCTGGTGGCACGGGTCAAGGCACATCTTGCCCAATATGAGCGGCTTGTGGGCGGCGCAAGACCGGAGAACAACATCATCGAGATCCGCGGTCTCAAGATCGATAAGACGGCAAGGCGTGTCTGGGTGGACGGAACCGAGAAGCAGGTCACCACCAAGGAATTTGACCTGCTGACCTTCCTGGCGGAGAATCCGAACCAT
>CAYXAN010000213.1:0-3873 GCA_964461705.1 uncultured Sarcina sp.
AGCCATACCTTTTTGCCTCCTCCAGCATCCTTTGGCCGGCGGTCAGCCGATCCTCCAGCCGGCGTCTGGTCACGGTATGAACGGTAGAATCCTCATGCTGATAATAATAATACAATGGCCCCGGTACATATTCATAGTGGTGCATCCGCATCACCCAGGTTCCCGCCAGCGCATTGTCCTCATAGAAAATGTCCTCCGGAAACCGGGACGGACAGTCAATGACAATTTCTCTTCGGTAAATCTTCACGCACAGCGACCCGGAATCCAGCAGCAGAAGGCGGCGTTTGGCAGCATCAAGCTCTCCTGTCTGCTCCATGGAGCTGTTGGCCACCACCGGTCCCGGCTCCATGGTATGCTCGGATACGATGCAGTAATCCGTCCCCACGCAGTCCGCGCCGGTCTCTCTTGCCTTGTCCAGGAGCCTTGCAAAATAATCCGGCACCACCCAGTCATCGGCATCGATGAATGCGATCCATTGCCCCCGGGCGATTTCCAGCCCGCGATTCTTCGCGCCTCCCTGATGATGATTCTCCTCCGAGTGAAGGACGCGAAGCTTGTCCGCGTGCTCCCGCAGAAGCCCCCGCAGAAGCTGCAGCGAATCATCGGTGGAGCAGTCGTCCACGGCAATGATCTCGTAATCCGAAATCCTCTCCTGCTGCAGCAGACTGTTCATGCACCAGGCCAGCCGGTCATCGGACGCCATATTGTAGACAGGAACAATCACCGACAGGATGCACTCCCGTTCCCTTCCTGCATTTTCCACGCTTCACCTCCTTGGGGAGCTGTCCTCCATCATGCCCCAGCATCAATATCTTAAACACCGTATTCCCCAAAGGCAATAAGCAGGTCAACGCAGTCAAGCCGGCAGAGGGCTGCACTCCTCTGCCGGCTGCGGCGATGTTTTCCTAATCAACCAGTGATCTTTCCGCATCAGCCCTGGCCTTGCCATCGAACATGGTAGAATAATATCCGGATTTTAACGGGGCCACATTACACGAGGACTGCAGGTGATATGCCTTCCCGCTTTCCGACGCCTGTTCCATGGCGATCAGAACCTCTTCGCAATGAAGTCCGTAATCTGCAGACAATCGATTGCCGCGTCCCTGTCTCAATGCCCACGCGAGCTCTGCGACGCCGACCCCGCGGTTGCCGTATCCGTCAAAGGGAGTTGCTTCCCCATATGTATTCCTGCCGTTATATCCATGGGTAAACGGCATTTCGACAACGCTTCCTTCCGGACGGATCAGTCTTACAAACCCGTCAAAGGAATTCGGATCTCCCAATTCCAGGATTCCCTCGGTTCCGTAAACAGCGATCGATCGCCTCTCTGAGCCGACGGTATTTCCGTCAAAGTGTACGCTCACCAGGGCTCCATTTGCAAATCTCAAGCCGGCAGCCACGACATTTTTCCCCGGAATCTGCCATACATCCGGATTATCCTGGTACAGCAGCTCTCGCTTGTGCGCCGGAGAAGGTGCACCGAAGCCTGCAATGTCGGAAACGCTCCCAAGAAGCGCCACCAACGCCGCAATATAATAGATTCCTACGTCATACGGAAGGGCTCCGCCGTTCTTCTGAAGAAAACGGAAGCTCTCGGAATTCAGATTCTGATTGCGGCTCACACTGACAAAGCCGCTGGTAACCTGACCGATCAGCCCGCAGTCGATTAATTTCCTGGCCGTCTGAATCCCTGCGCCTAATACGGTATCCGGTGCAACACCCAGATACAGCTTCCTGCTTTTGGCAAGTGCCGCAAGCTCACGTGCCTGCTCCAGCTCCGTTGTGAGCATCTTCTCCGTATATACGTTCTTTCCTGCCTCCAGCATCGTTTTCACCACGGAATAATGTGCCGTCGGCCCTGTCAGATTGACAACCAGCTCAATTTCCGGATCAGCGGCAATCTCCTCCATGGTCAGAACCTTTCCGACTCCATAAATCCGCGCCTTTTCTTCTGCCGCTGCGCGGTTGATGTCACAAACAGCAACCAGGTCAATCACGCTGAACAGGTGCATCAGATTATTGATGTAGATGTTGCTGATCATCCCGCAGCCGACAATTGCTGTTTTCACCTTTTTTACCTGATCGAATTCCATCGCTGTACCCCCTACTGCAATGACAGTGCCGCCTTCGCCGCCTCATAGATTGCCTTTTTCGCATCGCCGGCTCTTGCGGCATCTCCTATCGCCAGTACCTTACAGTCCATCCTGGCTTCTATCTGTTCCTGAAGCGGATGATCGCTTCGCGCCCCCATGGCGAGGATGATGACGTCAAAGCCCTCCAACGTCCCTTTCTCCCCGTCTCTCTCATAGCGAATGCCGCTCTGCGTGAACTCAGCGACCTTCGTCCCGCCGTAAAACCTCACATTGTGCTCCTGCAGCCTCTGCAGCAGCTTTTTTCTGGGTACCTTTCCCAGCTGCGCAGCCATCTGGTCCGCCATATCCACGATCGTAATGTCATTTCCATAGGCTGTCAAATAATCCGCCGTTTCACAGCCCACAAGGCCGGCTCCTATGATCAGAGCCTTTTCCTGCAGAATATTTACCTTTCCTGACAGGACATCGTGCGACTGCACCACGTGGTTCTCGTCAATGCCCGGAATTCCCGGCTTTAACGGCGTCGATCCCGTTGCCAGCAGAACCGCGTCCGGCTTCAAATCCTGCAATATTTCCACCGTCGCTTCCACGCCGAATCTGTAGTGGACACCGTATTTTTTGCCAAGTGCCATATAGGTGGCCGGGATTCTGGAAAATGTATGCTTCATCGGAGGCACACTGGCCAATCGAATCTGACCGCCCGCCTTTTCGGATTTTTCATAGAGGTAAACCTCATGTCCCCTCTTGGCAAGAATCCAGGCCGCCTCCAGACCTGCCGCGCCGCCTCCTACAACAGCCACTCTCTTCCTGTCAAAAGCCGGCTCTAATTTCCACTTGTATTCCTTTCCGCTCAACGGATTTACCAGACACGAAACCCCGGTATCTTCCTTTTCACAAGGGGTCCCCTGGCATCTTTGCATACAGCCTGTGCAGTAAAATATCTCATCCTCACGTCCGCTCATGACCTTTTCCGGGAAATGAGGGTCTGCAATCGACTGTCGGCCGAATGCGACAAAATCTGCCGCACCGGATCGAACGGCATATTCTGCAAGTGCCGGATCATTCATCCTTCCGACCAGAATGACGGGAATATCCACCGCATTCCTGATTCTGCGCGCAAGCTCGATATTGATTCCTTCCTCCGTATAATTGGACGGAATGACGGTTCCTGATTCCGGCAGGCCTCTCGATACATTGAGGACATCGACCCCGCTTTGCCGAAACAATACCGCCTGTGCACACGCATCCTCTATCGTGTTTCCGCCCGGAACGTCATCCGAAGCGTTGATGCGGAGGCTGATGGGATAATCCGGTCCCACCGCCTCCCTGATCTTCTGAATGATTTCGCAGGCAAATCTTGCCCTTGCTGCTGTGTTTCCGCCATATTCATCCGTTCTCTTGTTGCGTGCCTTTGATAAAAACTGTGACACCAGATATCCGTGGGCCCCGTGAATTTCAACACCGTCGAAGCCTGCCCTTTGGGCTCTTAAGGCCGCCCGGACAAACTTATCCTCCAGCTCAACAATCTCATCTGCCGTAAGCTCATGAACCGGTGTCTTGACAAAAGGCGACGGAACTGCAGAGGGTCCCACCTTGCGGCAGCCGCTTGCTTCATAGTGATTCTGTATTCCCGAATGCTGGAGCTGTGCAAAGCACTTTGCATCGTGGGAATGAATGCGTTCGGTAAACTCCTTCATATAAGGAAGGCAGCTGTCATCATAGATTTGTACCTGGTTGGGATAGGACAGGCCGTCTTCACTCACACACATATAACCGGTAA
>CAYXAN010000214.1:0-3867 GCA_964461705.1 uncultured Sarcina sp.
CAGACTGCATGAACGTGAATTGCTTTATCAGAACAATGCGGATGAATGGCAGATTCCGGGGAATAATGTGGTCACAGCGGGATTAAAGTTCGCGAACGGAGCTTTGGTCAGCGTGCATTTTGACGGAAATACGGTTGGCTCGGAACGAAGAGCCATTGTGATCTACGGAACGGAGGGCATTCTGGAGCTGGGAGATCCGAACACGTTTGACGGGTATGTAAAGCTGATCCGTCCGGAAGGAAAGGTCACAGAAATGCCGTTTACTCACGGCTACAATGGGAAAAACACCTATGGTGAAGCGACTCATTTTGATGGATATGGAAATCGGGGAGTCGGTGCAGCGGAGCTTGCGTGGGCGCTGCGGCAGGGACGCAGCAATCGTCTATCGGAGGATTATGGACTTCACTGCGAAGAGGTTCTGCTGGGAATAGATCAGTCTGCAGAGAGTGGGACGGTTTATCACCTTCAGTCCTCCTGCACCGTGGCACCTCTGAAGTCCGGCTATTATTCCACGATGTTTGATGGCTATGCAAGAGGCGATGCAGAAAGATCTTTGATTGATTGAGTATAGATTGAACGGGGAATCGCGGGATGAGTGCAGAGAGAAAAAGAAACCTACAATTTCATATCCTGCAAGCGTTGTTCTGGTGCGGGTACTGCACTCTTTCCACGTATGCTACGGCATGGTTTCTGTCGATTGGGCTGAGCAGTACAGCAATCTCTCTTATGACGGCAGTATCCATGATTGTCTCATTTGCGGGGCAGCTTTTCTGGGGAGGAGTATGTGATAAAAAAAGCTCAAACAAGCGGGTGTTTATCGGCTGCTTTATTTTAACCGTCGGTTTGACCTGTGTGATCAGTGAGAGTTTGCTTCACAGGAACAGAATCGGCTTTTTTCTCTATCCGGTTATGGCTTTTTTTTCATCCTCTCTGGCGACCAATCTTGATGCGTGGGAAAATCATTGCTTTCGAAATACGAATCATTCGATTGGGGTGTCGAGAGGGTGCGCTGCGTTAGCATATTCATTATTTCATTTTTTTTATGCGAGAGCTGTAGCGAATACGGAATACCGTATCATTCCGTTTGCTGCTGTTTTTTTCTGCGTACTGGTTGTTTTATTTGCAATGTTCACACCGTCTGTCAAAGAGGAAAAAAACGGTTTCGTTTTATGTGAGGAGCAGAAAAATACAACTGCTGATTTTCTCGGCAACAGAAATTACTGGGGATTGCTGGTCATTATCTTTCTTGTCGGTCTTGGAACCGGCCCGCTATCGTCCATGAAGGTTCTGCTGTATGAGGAAGTAGGGAAAAGCGTTTCTTTTTTAGGTGTTGACTCCTTGTTTACATCGGGAATACAGATTCCATTGTTCTTTCTTGGGGAAATGTTTGGGAAAATTCACGCAGACAGAAGACTTCTTTGGGGAGGTGTTATTCTGAGCGTTTCCTCTTGCGTACTGGTTCTGGCGAGCAGCCCGATTTTGATGCTGCTGGGCAACACGGCGATTGCAGCAGCATATCCCTTTATTCTGTTGTCAATCAGGGACATTGTGAGGGAACAGATGCCTGCCGGACTGCAGACAACGGCAAATGGTATTTGTGATGCCATTTACGGCAGCATATCGGGAATTGCAGCAATGCTGTATACAGGGCGTGTTGTTGACCAATATGGCATTCGCATGCTCGTTGTTATCAGCTTACTTGCATATTTATTATCGACGGCTCTTATCGTCGGACGATACAGCAGGCGGAAGATATTAAGACACAGCTGAATTTCGGAGAGGAAGGAAAGAAGGGAGCATATGATCAGTAGGAATACAAATGGGAACGGAACACCCTATGAAGCATTGGATCAATTTGTTAAGAGCTGGGAAAAAGGAAATGCTGATAATCTGGAATTCTGCGTGGTAAAAGAGCCCTTTTTGTACATGGGTATTTTCGGCAATGTATATGACCTGGAGGCCATGAAGGAGCTGCTTCGTCTTCCGGAAAACAGGCCGGAAAAATGCAGCATTAAAATTATAAATGAGGCAACCGTTTATGATGGATGCCGAGCACGGCAGTATGCATCTGTTCTGGGATATTTTGAAGAGGAAGGTTCGCATATTGCATTTGGCGGAAGCTTTGTGAACACGCTGATTCAATCGGACGAGGGCTGGCTGATTGAAACCATGCGGTTTGAAATGAAAAGTGATGATGCATTCAAAAGAATTTGGCTGACCGAAACCGGGAAAATTGAACATGAAAAGGGAAGTGGCGATTTATCACTTTTAAAAGGCTGGAAACTCGTGAACGACCGAGTCGGATGCTTTATGGGTGCTGTGGAAGGTCAAGCGAATGAGGTGATCTGTGCGGAATATGATGCACCGTGGTTTGCTCCTTCACAAACCGGTTTGCATAAAACAGAAGAGGAACAGATTAAAGAGCTTTTTGCAAGGCTGTGTTTTGCATATGACTATTCATGTATGCTGCTGATTCGTCAGATCATGACTCCGCAGTCAATCATAAGAACAAAGGACGGGACGTTTGAGCTCAGAGATGCCATCGGATATTTGAAGCTCAAAAGACAGGCAGCACCGCGCAGCTTTCATGCCGGTCGAGTGGAAAGCATCGTGATGGACGGAGAGCGGGCGCTGGCCACGATTACAGCACTTGCACCGGAAAACTTTAAAAGGGCGAATGACGGGCGGCCAGTATTTGACGGAGAAATCATTCAAATGCAAGCTGTGAAAATTGATTCGAAATGGATGCTTGAAAAACTGGAAGTCGGATCCTTTGCGGATTGAATCAGAAGGGAGAAGAAAACATGTCACAGCGTACAGAAATCATGGATATCACAAAACGCTTTGTGAAATGCTGGGAACAGGCAAATGTGTCAGGACTGGATGAACTGATTCTAAAGGATGTCTATATTGATTTTACAATATTCGGCAGAGGGATCGATCAGGATCAGTTGAAAGCTAAAATGTGCACACGGGCCGAGAACGTGGAATATTCTCATTTTATGCTGATGAATCCAATTGTAGAAGCGGATGAAGAGCACGCACAGGAAACCGTCTCTATGCTGGGGACCTTTGCGGGCAGGCAAAATGGAAAATACAGTTTTTACCGTTTTGAGGGGATGTTTGCAAACAGTCTTGTCAGGGAGAACGGGAAATGGAAGCTTTCGGCAATTCGTTTTGAGCTTACGGATGAGAACAGTACAGCCTGGCCGGTGCTGTCTGACGATGGAATTCCTCAAAATCCAGGGATTGGAAATCCCAAGCTTGCAGCAGATTGGCTTAGTCCCAAGCATGATGACAGAATCGGATGGTTTGAAGGAACGAGAACGCCGGCTGTAATTGCCGAATTTGATGCTCCCTGCTATGCGGTTCCGAATTCGACGCTGAAGAAGACGGACGAAGAGCAGATGGAAGAGACATTTTACCGGTATGGATTGGGAATTGATTTTGACTGCTTCCGATTGTATGAGGACGTATTTACGAAAGAGGCTCGCATTGTATATGGAGACACAAGACCCTATGACAAGCGCGGCGATACCATGTTCTTAAAGGCGGAGCGGGCAGGCTCCTGCAGATGCATTCACACGGGCGTGTTTGACAGTATTGAAATTGACGGAGATCGGGCAACAGCACGGCTGCATTTATATGGGACTTATGTACCGATGGGGATGGAGATCAACCCGGAAACCGTGAGGGATGCGTGGGCCTGGTCGCGATATCGCCTGGAATATAAGAAGGAGGACGGTATTTGGAAAATCGATCAGCTGAATTTTTACAGCGGCTTTGTAAAGATGAATTAATTTGAAAATGGGAGCAGGAACATGAAGGGGAATGACACAATTCATTTGAGAAGAGCAAAAGATAATC
>CAYXAN010000215.1:0-3864 GCA_964461705.1 uncultured Sarcina sp.
ATTTTTATGACGAGAGCAAGGAAGACAATTACTACATCAAGGGTGTGTCGCCTTATCTGAAAAATATTTTCGAGACCAAGGAAATCAACGGGGAGTCCTGGGCCAAATATGCCGCAGGCTATATGTGGGGCATTACCGGAATTGTCTACAATCCGGAGGAAATGACCAAGGAAGAGGCCTCCACGTGGTCGGTGCTGCAGAATTCGGACTTCAAGCGCAGGATTACCATTAAGGACAGCGTTCGGGAATGCTATTTTGCCGCGGTCGGGGCATTGCGTCATGACCTTCTGACGTCGGAGGCTTTCCTTGAGGATCCGGATTATCATGACAAGCTGGAAACGGTTATGAACGATACATCGGATGAGACCATTCAGGAGGTGCAGGACTGGCTTCAGACCATGAAGGACAATGTCTATGCCTTCGAAACGGATGCCGGAAAGGCGGACATGATCACCGGGAAGGTGGTGGCCAACTACCAGTGGTCCGGCGATGCGGTTTACACCATGGATCAGGCGGACGAGGACGATTTCCAGCTGAATTTTGCAGTGCCCGAGGAAAGCACCAATATCTATTTTGACGGCTGGGTCATGCTCAAAAGAGGTATCGGCGGCGATGCGGCCAAGCAGCAGGCGGCGGAGGCGTTCATCAATTTTGTCTCCCGGCCGGACAACGCCATCCGCAATATGTATTACATCGGCTACAC
Source organism: uncultured Sarcina sp. (assembly GCA_964461705.1). GTDB lineage: Bacteria > Bacillota > Clostridia > Lachnospirales > Lachnospiraceae > CAG-791. Next base: position 704 of record CAYXAN010000215.1, read on the forward strand.
CTCTGTCATTTCCGGAGGGGATGACCCGAGAATTCTGGAATATCTGGAGTGGAACTACGGAGCGGAGGATGAGGAGGACACCATCGAGCATGACGTCAGCTATTTCTTTCTCGGAGAGGATTCGGAGGAGGATCCGTCCGCTTACATTCTGACAGCTCCCGCGGAGCAGGCAGACCGGCAGCTGGCGGCGCAATACCCCAGCACGGAGACCATCCGCCGCTCCAGCATCATGCAGTACTTCACGCCCGAACAGAGCACGGCAACCAATCGGATGTGGGTCAATGTCCGCTGCTACAATATCCGTCAGGTCCCCCTGTGGGGGGCACTGCTTGCCGTTCTTCTGGGCCTGGCTCTCCTGTGGCTGGTGATTCACAGGTTTCGGCTTGCGAGGCGGATGCAGACGCTGGAAAAGGAACGGCACGCGAAGCGAAGAGAATAGCCGAAGCGAAGAGATCGTCGGAGCGAAGAGAAAATCGGGACGAAGAGGATAGACGGAGGGAAGAAAGAAGCCCCGGAGGCAGCGGCATTCCGGGGCTTCTTTCTCAGCGCTTTACTCCGACGTTGGAGTACTGGCGATGGCGCTTTACGTAGCCGGCCAGCACGATCATCAGACTTAAGAATACACACAGGTAAAAGGAGCAGCTGCGGGATAAAAGCTCAAGCTGCAGGGCAGCCTCCTTGTCCAGAAAGGTGTTGAGGCCGTCAAACAAAAGGTAGTCCGCGATGCCCATTCCGCCCGGGATGGGCATGCACATGGAGCCGATGGCAGAATAGATCTGCGATGCGAATACCGTTCCGGCAAAGGAAGCGGAACCGCCCTGGGCCAGATAAACCAGGGAAGGCACAACGGTCTGCGACATGCGCTGCAGCAGGGCAAGCCCCATCAGTGTCGCGATCACCCTCCGCTTATTGTCCTTAAGTACGCAAAGACAGCTGCTGTAATCCGACAGCACCTTGGACAGGCGGTCCTTCCAGTATTGATTTCTTTTCACCCATCCCTTCCGGGTCAGCCAGTCAATGATGCGGTCGCCGGTCCGGTGAATCATATCCGTCTTCTTCAGCAGGAAAACAAAGAGAATCGCAAGACCGGTCACCGTCAGATACCCCAGGATCACCAGAAGCTTGGCCAGAAGGGAAAGTCCGGCAAAGGCACCGGGAGCCAGAAGCCCCGTCAGAAAGCCGATGATCAGGGTGGAGAAGGTGTGCGCAATCAGGTACAATGCAAGGATAGCGGTGATAAAGCCCATGGGAATTTTATCCCGCAGCATGAACCACGCGCACACCGGCTGTCCGCCGGTTGCGGAGGGCGTGATGGCAGCGCAGTAGATGTCGGCAGCTGCATACAGGATCCCCTGTCCCACCGTGCGTTGAAAGCCGCAGTAGCGCAGGAGATACCAGATGATCAGCCCCTCGAAGGCAATGTAGCCGAACATGCACAGAAAAGCCAGGAAAAGCCATCCCGGCCGGCAGGAAAACAGCGCAGCGGCAAGATCGGTAAAGCTCATTTCCTTGCTCTGACTCAGAACGGCAGCGATGGACATCAAGGCCAGCAGCAGGGAAATAAAGGTCCACATGATGTGTTTGTGATTATTATTCTTCATGGTTGACAGTGTAGCACCTTCGGCTTTTTATGACAAACGGGCAGCGGACGGCAGGATACTGCGGGAAGACGCCGCCGGGACCCGTGGACTGACCGGCGTCTGTAACGACGGCAGTACAGGAGGTATGGTATGGATCGCAGGGAAATTCAGGAAATCAGAAAGACAATGACCAAGGGCCGGTGCGTCATCGACAGGATGACGGGGTGCTTTGCAGCAGAGGACGGAACCGTGATCGCCCGCCTGAAGGAGACCTTCCGTGCCCTTCCGGAGGAGGAGCTGGAGAAATATTGCGAATTGTTCCGAAAGGTTCTTACCGGAAAGATCGGCAAGAATCTTTTCACCATGGAGTTTCCCCTGCAGGAGGAGCAGCCGGGAGGCAAGCAGGCGCTGATGCTGCGCCTGCTGCAGTCCGATGCACAGGAGGAACAGACGGAGGAATTCTTCCGCCGCATTCTGGAGAATCTGGATCAGGCGGGGCGGCATCTGATTGTGCTTGCTCATGGTGTCTATGATGTACCGGGACGAACCTCGGACGGGATCGAGATGGAGGACGCCAGCGAAAATGTGTACTCCTTTATGATCTGCTGCATTTGTCCCGTGGTGGAGGTGAAGGAGGGGCTTTGCTACAATGAAGAAACATTAACCTTCGTCAACAAAAAGAGTGATCTTGGCGTGCAGATGCCGGAGCTTGGCTTTCTGTATCCTGCCTATCATGACGGGGGTGCCGATATCCATTCAATCCTGTATTATGCAAGGAAAGAGGAGGAGCGTCATCCGGAGCTGATGGATGGAATCATCGGCGGCGATCTGCCGTTTACGGAGACCGTACAGAAGGAGCTGTTCAACGGTCTGATGGAGCAGGCACTGGGACGGGACTGTGATTTTGAAAATGTGAAAAACCTGACGGATTCTCTGAACGAGCTGGTAAGACAAGGTGAGGAGCGGGAGGAGCCGCTGGAGCTTGGCAAGACGGAAATGAGCCGGCTCCTTCGGGATGCGGGTGTGGAACCCGAGGCTCTCGAAAAGTTTGACGAGGTGTACGATGAAGAGGTAAAGGAGGGACAGACCTTCCACGCAGAAAACATCGCCGGAAAGAGCGTGCTGGAGCTGAAGTCTCCCAGTGTTAAGATCTCCGTGAAATCGGAAATGGCCTCCATGCTGACCACCAAAGTGATTGACGGGAGGGAGTATATCCTGATTCCGGTGCAGGATGACATTGAGCTGAACGGAATTCGGCTTCTGACTACAAGAGTCAATGACGAAAGCACGGGGCAATAAGCCCTTTGCCCCGGCATCTTATAATGAATGAATAAGGAGGATTCGGTTATGGCAATGGTCAGTATCATTGTACCGGCCTACAATGCGCAGGATACCGTCGGCCGGTGCATCGAGAGTATTCTGACGCAGACCTATCAGGACTTTGAGCTGATCCTTGTGGACGATGGGAGCAGTGATGACACGCCGAAGATTCTGGATGAGTATGCACTGAAAAATACCCGGATCCGCGTGATTCACAAGGCCAATTCCGGGGTGTCGGATGCCAGAAATCACGGACTGGCA
>CAYXAN010000216.1:0-3855 GCA_964461705.1 uncultured Sarcina sp.
TGCTCCGTCAGGGAAAAGTGATGCGGCGTTGCCTCTGCCGCAATGAGGGGATTGTCCCTCCTCGCCCTTCGCACCAGCTCCACGCCCTCCGCCGTGCTGATATGCTGGATAAGGAGCTTTGCCCCCAGCTTTGCCGCAATCTGCGTATCCCTCTTCACCATGGAAATTTCCGCCATCCGATCCGAGCCGCCGATGCCAAGGCTCTTCGCCGCCTCCCCGCCGCCGTGAATGCCGTTTTCCGCAATATAGGAAGGATCCTCCTCGTGCAGACTCACCGGAATTCCCAGCTTGCCGGCTCTTTGCAGGGCTTCGCGGAATATTGTCTCCTCCAGAATGGGCTTTCCGTCATCCGTAAAAACAACCGCCCCCGCCTCCTTCAGGGCCGACAGATCGTTCACCTCCAGCCCCTGCATCCCTCCGGTCACGTTTGCCGCGCTGTAAATATGAATGGCCTCCCTCGAACCGCGTGTCAAAATATCCGTCAGAACTTCCACGGAATCCACCGGTGGATTGGTGTTGGCCATGAGAATGACCGTCGTGTATCCGCCGGCTGCCGCCGCCAGAGCTCCGGTATGCAGATCCTCCTTGTAGGTAAAGCCAGGATCACGAAAGTGAGAGTGGGTATCTACCAGCCCCGGCGCAACAATGCAGCCGTCGGCATCCCACACCTCCCGTCCTTCTCCTTCCGGTGCTTCCGGCAGCCGCACCCCTGCGGGAATCAGATCCTTAATTCGTCCGTCCTCCCCGATGACAACCGCCATCCTTCCCTGCAGTCCGGAGGCCGGGTCGATCACTGTTCCGTTTTGAATGATGATCATGCGATTTCTTCCTTTCCGACTCCGCCCCGAAAGGCCCGGTACAAACATTCCGATTCCTCGAGGACAGGCATTCTGATTCTTCGAAGACAGACATTCTGATTCTTCGAAGACAGACATTTTGATCCTCCGGGAACAAACATCCGGATTTTCCGAAGACAAGCTCTCAGATCCTACGATACCTGTAATGAAGATAAGATGCAAAGCCAAACAGTCCCAGGGTCTGCAGCAGCTGCAGAATGACGGCCGACCAGACAATGGCAAAGGCACGGTTAAGAATCACGTAGGTTCCCATCTGTACGATGGATGCCGTCAGAATAAACGCTGCAATCAATGCCGCCGCTGCAATTTTCATAAGGCGGTCATTCAGCAGCACCCCCGTAATAAAGATGCCGAGCGAAATCGCAACCAGCATGCCGATGTACTTGAACGCATGCGTATTGTTGTACATCGTGCGGAAAACAGCCATAGAGCCGGAATCCGTCAGGTCAAACAGCAGGAAAAGGTCTGCCACAAAATTCCGGTAAATATCGGTCAGAACCAAATCCGCCAGCTTGATTCCCACCAGAACAACAGCCCACACCTCCAGCAGCTGCTGAACCGTCTCACCCGACATGGTGCGGTGACCCTTGAGATCCTCCACCGAGGTCCTGCCATCCTCCGGCTTTCTTTGCAGATTGCGCTGTGCAAACCAGAATATCCCCCCGATGATCGCCACCTGCAGGATGGACAGCCCCACCTGCACATTCCAGTAGGAGGCGTTGAGCATATCCGGATTCAGCGCATCCGCCCGGTTAAAATAAATTCGAAACAGCCCGCTGGCACCGGCAAAAATCAAATTAATCATCGCCACATTCCATATGGTCCAGGACAAAACGTGCAAGCGGATTCTGACACAAAGGTCAGCATGGGCTTTCCCTGTTTCTGATGTCATAGCCAAATGAACCTTTCTTTTTCCCCCATCTGAGCAAAAGTGCCGAGTTGGTGATGACGAGGACGGAGCCTGCATTGTGTACCAGCGCGCCGACAACGGGATTCAGTACTCCCGTGATGGCCAGCACAATCGCAATGAAATTGAGCGTCATGGAGAAGGTCATGTTGAGCCGGATCGTCCTCATCATCCGGCCGGACAATGCGATCAGATGCGGCAGCTTTCGAACCTCATCATCCACCAGTACAATGTCGGCGGCCTCCACCGCAATGTCGCTGCCAATGCCGCCCATGGCAATCCCGACCTCGGACCTCTTAAGGGCCGGCGCATCATTGATGCCGTCACCGATCATGCAGACCGGCAATCCCTTTTCCTGATATTCTCCGATGACGGATAGCTTGTCCTCCGGCAGACACCCAGCACGCACCTGGGAGATATGAAGTCGGTCCGCAATGGCCCTGGCAGCATTCTCGTGATCTCCTGTCAGAAGGACCGGCTGTACGCCCAATTCGGTCAGGGCAACAATGGTTTCCGCGCTCTCTCCGCGCAGCGTATCCGACAGGGCAAGATAACCTGCAAGGACACCGTCCACTGCCACATAGGTTACGGTGCAGCCCCGGCGCACAAATTCCGCGGCTTCGTCCGGCAGGGGATCCGAAATGCCGTTTTCCTGCAGCAGCTCCGGATTTCCGGCCAGCACCCGATGCCTCTCTGCAGCGGCACTGACGCCTCGCCCTGGAATCATTCGAAATTCCGATGCCTCCGGAATCGCTGCTCCTGTCTGCTTCCGGCAGCAATCCACAATTGCCTTTCCCAGAGGATGCTCCGAAAGCTGCCCGATGGCATCTTTTCTGTTTATAAAATTCCAAGACTCTGCAGCAGAAGAATCGCCAGCAGAATCGGTGCAACAAAGCGAATCATCGCTTTGTAAAGCACCTTTTTGCGCATCTTTGTTCCTGTCTTTTCCACCTCGTCAATGATGACCTGCGGCTTCAGAACCCAGCCGATGAGGATACAGGTCAGAATCGACACAATGGGCATCAGCACGTTGTTGCTGGCGTAGTCCATGATATCCAGAATCTGTGCCGTGGATCCGTTGGGCAGCTGGAATTCAAAATACAGAACATTGTAGCCAAGGCACACGATAACGCCCGCCGCCAATGCATAAATCCCGCATACATTGCAGGCCCGGCGCCGGGTAAAGCCCTTGTGATCCATCAGGCTTGAAACCATTGCCTCCAGAATGGACACGGACGACGTCAGCGCCGCAAACAGAACCATCACAAAGAATACAATGCCGACAAGAATGCCGACCCCTCCCATGGCGCTGAACACCTTGGGAAGCGTGAGGAACATCAGGCTCGGACCTGCGGACATACCGTCTGTACCCATAAAAGCGTATACCGTGGGCACAATCATCATTCCGGCCAGGAACGCCACCAGCGAATCAAAGAATTCAATCTGACCGACGGATTTGCTGATGCTGACATCATCCTTCATATAAGAGCCATAGGCGATCATAATACCCATCGCAACACTGAGGGAATAAAACAGCTGTCCCATGGCATCCACACCGACGGAAAGCAGCTTTCGAATCGTCATGCCTTCAAAATTCGGAATGATGTAAACCTTTAAGCCCTCCAGTGCCGTCCTGCTCACTCCGCTCGCATCCGTGTGCCGAATGGTCAGACCGAAGATACCGATGCAGATAATCATCACAAGAAGAATCGGCATCATCACCTTCGAGCAGTTCTCAATTCCCTTTTCCACTCCCATATACACAATGATATAGGTGGCAAGCAGGAAAATGAGCATAAAGATGATGGGTGATCCGACCTGTGTAATAAATCCGGTAAAGTTGCCATCCTCCGCTGTGGCGCTGCCCTTTCCTGTAATAAAGGCGGTAAAATATCTCAGAACCCATCCTCCGATGGCACAGTAGTAAGGAAGAATAATCGTGGGAACAATGCAGGCGATCACTCCCAGAAATTTCCACCTGGGCTGCAGCCTTCCGTATGCGGTCAAAGGGCTTTGCCTCGTCTTACGTCCGATGGAAATCTCCGTTGTCAAAAGCGCCGTTCCGAAGGTAAGCGCCAGAATGATGTAGAC
>CAYXAN010000217.1:0-3837 GCA_964461705.1 uncultured Sarcina sp.
GAAAGGACGGCGGGGCAGGGCTTCTTTACCCGGTTCCGTGGGAGAGTGCGGACGGACTCGTCACCAATGAGCCGGGACTGTTGCTGTCTACCTTTTATGCCGACTGCGTGCCGCTGATTTTTGTGGATCCGGTGCGTCGTGCGGTGGGGGTCAGTCATTCCGGGTGGAGAGGCACTGCGGGACGGATCGGAGCCCGCACCGTGGAGAAGCTTCAAATGGAATACGGCTCCCGACCGGAGGACCTTCTGGTCGGCATCGGTCCCTCCATCTGCGGAGATCATTACGAGGTCAGCGAGGAGGTGGCAGAGGTCTTCTGCAGGGAATTTCCGGGACATGAAGGGCAGCTGATGGAATACCGGGGCAAGCCGGGACACTGCCAGCTGTATCTGTGGGAGGCCTGCCGGCTGACACTGGAGGAGGCGGGTGTCCTCCCGGAGCATATTTATGTGACGGATGTGTGCACGGCCTGCAATCCGGAGCTTTTGTTCAGTCACCGGGCGACCAACGGGCGAAGGGGAAATTTCGGCGTCTTTGTCATGCTGCGGCCGGGTGCATGATACCGCACGGCATGATGCCGGAATGTCTTTCGAAGGAGCTTTGATTCCGGCATCTTAACATGAAATATGCGCAATCGTGCTTGCCTCAAGGAGTGAAACCGCTACAATAGGGTATACATCATAGACGATGATGGGAAATTCGAAATGCTGCAGCACGATGATGAAGGAGGAATACGAAATGCCTGCGTGGTTAAAGGATGCTGTGTTTTACGAGATTTACCCCCAGTCCTTCTGCGATTCCAATGGGGACGGAATCGGAGATTTCAACGGTATTGTCTCGAAGCTGGACTACATCAGGGATCTGGGCTGCAATGCCCTGTGGATCAATCCCTGCTATGATTCGCCCTTCAAGGACGCCGGATATGATGTCCGGGATTACAAGAAGGCCGCCCCGCGCTACGGCACCAATGAGGATCTGGTGAATCTGTTCCACCGGGCACATGAAAAGGGAATCCGCGTGCTGCTGGATCTGGTTCCCGGGCACACCTCGGAGGAGCATCCCTGGTTCCTGGAGAGTCAGAAGGCACAGCCCAATGAATTTTCGGATCGCTATGTCTGGACAAAGGACGTGTTTGCCGGCATGAAGGGACGCCCCTATGTGGCAGGAGAGTGCGAAAGGGAGGGCGCCTATATGCTGAACTTTTTCAAGTGTCAGCCGGCGCTGAACTACGGCTTCCTTCATCCGGAGGAGGACTGGCAGAAGCCCATGGACGACCCGTCCTGCATTGCCACGAAGGAGGCGATGAAGGATGTGATCCGCTTCTGGCTGGATCTTGGCTGCGACGGCTTCCGGGTGGATATGGCGGATTCACTGGTCAAGGGGGACGACGAGTACAAAACCGGAACCTGCCGCATCTGGAGGGATGTTCGAAGAATGCTGGACCGGGATTATCCGGAGGCGGCCTTTGTTTCCGAATGGTGCGACCCGGAGCTGTCCTTAAAGGCCGGTTTTCATATGGATTTTATGCTGGACGGAAGGAACCGCCCCTGCTCCTACCTTTTGCGGGATTACAACAATCATGCAAAAGGTGTAGTCAGCAGGAAGGGCTACGTGGACGGCCGGAAGGCAGACTGGGTGGAGGATCGGACGTATTTTAAAAAAGATTCCGGCGGGACGATTCGCTCCTTTCTGAACGATTATGAACGGATGTATGCCAACACCAGGGAGGATGGCTACATCAGCTTTATCACCTGCAACCATGACACGCCGCGGCTTACCATGAATCTGGACGACAGGGAAAGACGTCTGGCCTTTGCCTTCCTGTTCACGATGCCCGGAGTTCCGTTCCTGTATTACGGGGATGAGATCGGCATGCGGTACCGGCACCTTCCCACGAAGGAGGGCGGCTATCACCGCACGGGATCGCGCACGCCGATGCAGTGGGATGAGAGTGTAAATCTTGGCTTTTCGACAGCAAAGGCCGGGGATCTCTACCTGCCGGTGGATCCGGCAAAGGATGCGCCTACCGTTGCAAGGCAGCAGGCCGAAGCAGATTCGATCTACCATACCGTGAAGGAGCTGCTGGCGCTGCGTCACGCCAACGAGGATCTGCAGGCGGATGCCGACTTTGAATCGGTTTATGCGGAGGATACGGAGCCGATGTACGTCTATCGGAGAGGGAGTCTGCTCCTTGCGGTGAATCCCTCCTCCTCCAGACGAAGTGTAAGGCTTCCGGCAAGGGATCGGGGCACCCATACAAAGCTGCTGTATGTCATCGGGAACGGCACCTGTGACGGAGAGAAAATCACGCTGGAGCCGCAGAGCTTTGTGGTTCTGCAGTAGCGCAAAATCCGGCAGAAACACTGCGGCAGCCGGACCGTGGTTTGGAATGCTTCGTATACCGGCACGATGCATCGTTCGCGCACAGATGAGAGCAAAGGAGCGATAAAGCATGAGAAAAACCAAGATAATCTGCACCCTGGGTCCCTCCAGCGACAGTAAGGAGATGATCGGCAGGCTGATCGATGCCGGCATGAATGTGGCCCGGTTTAATTTCTCCCACGGAACACACGAGGAGCAGGCAAAGAAATACGAGCTGCTCAAGAAGGTCCGCATCGAGAAGAATCTTCCGGTGGCGGCGCTGCTGGATACCAAGGGACCGGAGATCCGCACCCGTGATTTCAAGGGCGGAAAGGTGATGCTGGAGGCCGGTCAGAAGTTTACGCTGACGACCCGCGTTCTGGACGGAGACAACACCATTGCCTCCGTGACGTATGCCGATCTTCCGAAGGACGTGAAGGCGGGCGGCAGCATCCTCATTGATGACGGCCTGATTGAATTAAAGGTGGAGGACGTCGAGGGAACGGAGATCCGCTGCAGCGTGGTCAACGGGGGACCGGTGTCCAATCATAAGGGCATCAACGTGCCGGGAGCTGAGCTGTCCATGCCCTTTATCAGCGAGCAGGACCGCAGCGACATCGAGTTTGGCTGCGTTCTTGGCTTCGACTATATCGCTGCCTCCTTTACCCGGACGGCGGATGATATCCGCGAGATTCGAAAGATTCTGGCTCAATACAAGAGCAAGACCAAGATCATCGCCAAGATTGAAAGCGTGCAGGGAGTTCGGAATCTCGAGGAAATTCTGGACGAGGCAGACGGCATCATGGTGGCGCGGGGTGACCTTGGCGTTGAGGTTCCTCTGGAGGAGGTTCCGGCTCTTCAGAAGAAGATGATCCGCATGGCGGAGCAGAAGGGAAAGATCTGCGTGACGGCCACGCAGATGCTGGATTCCATGATGCACAATCCGCGGCCGACCCGGGCGGAAACCACGGATGTCGCCAATGCGATCTATGACGGAACCACCGCCATCATGCTGTCCGGAGAGACCGCCAACGGAGCCTACCCGGAGGAGGCGGTAAAGACCATGTCCCGCATTGCACAGCGCACGGAGCAGGATATCGATTATGCGGCCAGAATGAACTCCCGCAGCGTCTCCGACCGGAACGATGTCACGACGGCGATCTCTCACGCAACCTGCACCATTGCAGAGGATGTACACGCCGATGCCATTGTGACGGTGACGCTTTCCGGCTTTACCGCAAGGCGTCTGGCGGCGCACAAGCCGGTCTGCCCCATTATCGCCTGCACGACGGATAAGGAGACCGCCTGCCAGATGAATCTTCTGTTCGGCGTGGAGCCCGTCATCATTCCGCAGGAGCCGACGGCGGATCTTTTGTTTGAGGCGGCCATCAATATGGCAAAGCTGGCAGGTTATGTCAAGCCTGGGGATAAGGCGGTCCTGACCGCAGGAATCCCGCTGGGCGTATCCGGCAATACCAA
>CAYXAN010000218.1:0-3831 GCA_964461705.1 uncultured Sarcina sp.
ATGCTGCGGCTGCGAACGGACCGGCGGTATTCGGACATCATGGAGAGGGCTCTGTACAACGGGATTCTCTCCGGCATTCAGCTGGACGGACAGAGGTTCTTCTATGTCAATCCGCTGGAGGTGGTGCCGGAGGTTTCCGGAAAGCTTCCGGGCTACGAGCATGTGCTTCCCAAACGGCCGCAGTGGTACGCCTGCGCCTGCTGCCCTCCCAATGTGGTGCGGATCATCGAATCCCTTGGAATGTATGCCTGGGAGGAGCGGGAGGAGGACGGCGCGGAGCTTGTCATCAACCACCTGTATATGGGCGGAACGGCGGAATTTGCGCACGGAACCATCCGGACGGAGAGTGAATATCCCTGGAACGGACGGATTCGATACTGCTTCGAAGGCTGTGACGGGGAGGAGTTTACCTTTGCCTTCCGCATTCCGGGGTACACCAGGGATGCCAGGATCCTCCTGAACGGAGAGACGGTCTATGATGCGGCGGACACGTCACAGGCAGGGGATCTGAAGAATGGCTATTACTACCTGACAGCTGCCTTTGAGGAGGGTGATGTGATTGAGGTCAGCTTCTCCATGCCGGTGCGGCGCATTTACTGTAATCCCAGAGTTCGCGCCAACGAGGGACAGACGGCCTTGATGCGGGGACCGCTGGTATACTGTCTGGAGGATGTGGACAATGATTTCGGGCTTGCGTCCATCCGCATTCCGGCGGATGCCGAGTGCACCGTCCGAAAGCTGCAGGACGATGGCAGTCCGCTGAACGGAATGATGCTTCTTGATCTTAAGGGGAAGGCATTATCCTTCCCGGCTGTGCCGAAGGAAGCCCTGGGGGATGGAGCAGAGGAGCCTCTGGAAGAGCTGTATTCGGAGGAAAAACCGATCGAAAGGGATGTGACGGTGCGGGCCATTCCCTATTTTGCCTGGGGAAACCGCGGCGGCAGCAGTATGCGGGTCTGGATTTACGAGTAAAGACGGCAGATACGGCAAATGCAGGACACGCGGATTACGTGAACGGCTGAACAAATTGGAAACAACGGCCGGATAAACGCCGGGTAAACGCTGGATAAAACGAGTGGAAATGTCATGAAATACAGCTTTTTTGCAACGGTATCGAGGATGAAATACATCAGCCGGTGGGCGCTGATGCGCAGTACCAGGGAGGAGAATCTCTCCGAGCACTCTTTGGAGGTGGCGATGATTGCACACGGCCTGTGCACCATCGGCAATGTGCGCTACGGCCGTCACCTGGACGCAGACCGGGCGGCTCTGATCGGCTTGTATCACGACGCTCAGGAGATCATTACGGGAGATATGCCGACACCGGTCAAGTACTGCAACGATACCATCCGGGATGCCTATCAGGCCGTGGAGAAACATGCCGCGGAGCAGCTGCTCTCGAGGCTCCCGGAGGATCTGCGGCAGGAGTATGAGAGGATCCTGACAACGCCGGAAAAGGAAGCCGAGGAGGAATGGTATCTGCGGAGGCTGGTGAAGGCGGCAGATAAGCTGTCCGCTCTCATCAAGTGCATGGAGGAGCAAAATTCCGGCAACCAGGAATTCCGCAGCGCAGAGGAATCCACCCGCAGGAGCATCGAGAGGATGGCAGAGGAACTGCCGGAGGTCGCAGACTTTGTTCGGGATTTCCTGCCGGCCTACGGCAAAACCCTGGATGAGCTGACGCAGGAATGACAGAGGACAGCATGCAAAGGGACGGAATGCAGAAAAACGGAATGCGGCAAAACAGACAGGGCAGGGGGGCTGCGGCAGGTGCCGCGGCCGCTCTTGTTTTGTGCGGCCTGCTGTGCATCGGGAACGGACTGACGGTACACGCGCAGGTGGAGCTGATGGAGGACGGTACGCTCTTTGATCCCGTCTGGTTTCGGGAGCAGTATCCCGAGGCGGAGGGAAGCCAAAGTCTTGCGCAGAAGGCCGCGGAGGAGGAAGAGGACACCGGGGAAGAAGAGCCGGCAGATAATGCGGCGGGACGGCAGCAGGAGGACGACAGCCGGAAGACAAGCGGCAGCCGGGAGGAGGCCGATAGCCGACAGGGAAACGACAGTCAGGAAGAGGCCGGAAGCCGGCAGGAGACCGGCAGTCAGCAGGAGGACGAAAGAAATATGGTCTCCACGGCAGAGCTGTCGACGGATGAGCTGTATCGTCTGTACCAGCTTTACGGGCAGCGGGACGGATTGCTGCCCTATGACGATGACTCCTTCAAGGGGACCTTTCGGCGGGAGCTGAAAAAGGCGGCAGCCTCCCTGAAATCAAGAAAGGACAGGGAGCTGGGAGAGTCCTGGGAGACCATCACTGCGGAAATCTATGACACCGATTCGGTGCATGTCTGGGGGACAGAATATCTTATTTCATCTGAAACCGCAGCGCAGCTGGAGGAGATCATCGACCGGTTTGAAACGGAAGGATATGAGATTGGCTTTGTCATGGTGGACATGACCACGGGGGATGCCATTTCCTATCATGCCGGCGCCGAAATCTACAGCGCCAGCGTCATTAAGGCCCCATATATCTTCAGCCTTCTGGAAAGCGGCATACCGCTGACAAGGGACATCTATCTTGCGGGAAATCAGTCGGACAACGATGCCTATGCAAGGATCCGCAGCACCTACGGAAATCAGATCTTTATCGACTGGCTGCAGGGAACCGGCGTGCCCGACAAGCAGGGAGCAACCCGCTACATCATCACGACTCCTCTGGATCTGTGCCGCATGTTCTACAAGGGGACAGGCCTTTTGCTGGGAGACTCGGAGGCATCGGAATGGGCCAGAACGACCTTTACGGACAGTCTGAACTCCGCAGCAGCTCTGACCATCGGGCTATCGAATGACAAGAAGGTCTACAGCAAGGCCGGATGGATTGCCTCGGAAGGAAGCTCCATCGAGAACAGCTACACCAACGGAGCCGTCATTGATGAGGAATATCCGTACGTCGTCGCCATTATGAGCAATTCGCTCGGCTATGTCGGTGTGGAATATGCCAAGGAGCTGATGCCCATTCTGGACGAAATTCATGACGAGATGGTGGACCCGGAAAAAGCGGTCAGCACAGAGGTGACGGCAGAAGATATCTCGGACTTTGCCGATGATGCGCAAGGGGCGGTCAGACACGGAGGGGATTGATGGGGAAGGTCTCCTTTCGTTTATACCGTGATTGCGTCCATAATCGTCTGAATGGAATTACAAGTATCATCAAAGGAAATGTCCTTTGCGTACTCATACTCGCGGCTGTATTTCTCCCATAGCCTACGGAGCGTATCGCTTTCGCGAATCTCTTTCATAATCTCTGGGTAGGCTGTCAAGATCATGCCGCTGCCGCGTTTTTGCGTCGTCCGTTCCAGCGCGCGGCGCAACGTCGCTTTGTCGCACTCTGCGCAGCGCAGCGCGTACAGTATATGTATGTCGTAATAGTCTCTCGGGCGAGTATTCGCAATGCTGCGGGACAGCACAGTTTCCAGCTTTTCCGCCAGCATCGTTTCAAGGTTGTAGGCAAGAATGCTGATTGTGCGGTCATCGAACAGCAGGGAGAATGTGTATTCCACCTCGCGGGGCGTTATCATGTCGCCCGTGGTGACATCCACCGTCAGCGGTACGCTGATCGGCGGATAGTTCGCTTTCAGCACGACCCGGATGCCGGGGTAATCGTCGGTTTCCCGAATGTCAGAGATATCGACAACCTCAAACTGCACGTCGTCGGCAATCCGGACAGCACAAATCTCTGTAAAGATTTTACGGATTGCTTCATGCGTCAGTGTAAAGCCTTTGATCGTTGTGTCCAGATCCATTGTTGCCCGCGTGTCCAGTCCCACAATGGCGG
>CAYXAN010000219.1:0-3824 GCA_964461705.1 uncultured Sarcina sp.
TGCTGGAGAAGAAGCCTGCATACGTTGTTGAGCATGCCGTTCGCGGAATGCTTCCGAAGGGAAAGCTCGGCGATCAGATGTATACCAAGCTTCACGTATACGTTGGACCTGACCACAATCATGCCGCTCAGAAACCTGAGGTTCTGGATATCTGATTAGGAGGATAAGAAGATGGCTAAAGCAGCAGTATACTATGGCACCGGCAGAAGAAAGTCTTCCGTAGCCAGAGTTTTCATGACACCCGGGAAGGGCGAGATCACCATTAACAAGAGAAGCATCGATGACTACTTCGGTCTGGAGACGCTCAAGACCATTGCCAAGCAGCCTCTTGTAGCAACCAACACCGCGGATCAGTATGACATCAAGATCACGGTAAAGGGCGGCGGCACCACCGGTCAGGCCGGTGCAATCCGTCAGGGCATCGCAAGAGCTCTGCTGGAGGCAGATGCGGATTTCCGTCCCGTCCTCAAGAAGGCCGGATATCTTACTCGTGACCCTCGTATGAAGGAGAGAAAGAAGTACGGTCTCAAGGCCGCCCGCCGCGCACCTCAGTTTTCAAAGAGATAATCGCTGCTGCAAAGTGCAGTATACAAAGGAGCCTGCAAGCTTGCTTGCAAGGCTCCTTTTGCGTGCTGCACTTAAAAGCCCGAAAAGCCCCGGGAGATCAGCACTTTTCTGGTTTTCCTGTATTCGAATGTGCTGATTCTGTTTGTCCAAAGTTGAAGGAATTTGTTCTGCGGCAAAAACCCTGCATTGACTTTTTGTCTCAAAAACTACATAATATTTGAGACAAAACAAGGAGGTGATCCTTTGCATAAGGATAGCATTATCACTCAAATTTATGAGCGAATCAAAGAAGTCGGTCATGACGAGGTTTACATTGTCGGAGATTTTCTGGATTTGGGTGAATATCATGCAGTACGCAAAGCACTCTTACGGCTAGACAAAGCGGGCAAGATCCAAAAAGTAATGAGGGGTGTTTATTATTACCCACGATACAGCGAATTGATCGATGAATATGAAGCTCCCTCACCAGGAAAGGTTGCGGATACACTGGCGAGAAAGTTTGGCTGGACGATTGCCCCGTGTGCAGATACAGCACTTAATCAGCTTGGTTTGTCAACACAGGTCCCTGCTAAATGGAGTTATATCAGTGACGGTCCTTATCATGAGTTTCAAACCGGAGTCTTCACGATAGAGTTCAGGCATAGAAACAACCGGGAGATATCGGGAATCTCCAGACAGACAGCTACTGTTATCCAGGCTTTGAAAGCTATCGGCAAGAACAATGTCACCGACACGCATATATATATTATCAGACGCCGGCTTTCGGAAAAGGATAAGACTGCTATGCTGAAAGAGGCTCAGCAGGCTACCGTGTGGGTATATGATTTGATCAAACAGATATGTGAGGAAGGTGTAGATGAATGTACCAGTTGATAAAACAGCCGGAGGAGCAGCTTCAGATTCTGTTTAGAAATACGGCTCAAATGAACCCTGGGAGCAGCGATCCAACACGAAACAGGATGCTTTCAATAAGGAAGCCAACCGTCGTGCAGAAGCGTTTCTGTCCGAACAGCTTCTCCCGGTACTGAAAGAAGATATGCGCAGAATATTGGGACAAGAGGCGAGCTTCTATATCCTCCCGGAAGATTCTCAGACGATATGCTTTCAGTATCCGAAGGTCTTTGAAGACAGCAGTACGATGCAAATCATCCGACTTGAAATAGGTGCTTTGGCAGCGTGGACACCATCCGTTGCCAAGACAATTGCTCCTTATGCTGCAGAAGCATATCCGAAGATTTTTTCAAAACCTGATACGACAATCCTTACAGCCTCAGCAGAGAGAACTTTCTGGGAAAAGGCAACCATCCTGCATCACGAGGCAAATCGTCCGGAGAATCTGGCTATGCCGGGCAGATACTCTCGCCATTATTATGATCTTTATTGCATCGCCCATTCTGACATCAAAAAATCTGCGTACAGCAATCTTGCACTTTTGAAGCGCGTGACGGATTTCAAAACGCTTATGAGATTTATAGGTGATTTAGAGCAGGAAATCAACTCATTGACAAAGTAACAGAATAAATCAATTTATTTGGTATCGCTTCAGCACATGCCAATTTCAATGTGAATCAGCCGCTTGCGGACGAACTCACATTTATTCTGTTATGCATGGACTGCGCCGAGGCAGCAATTCCCTGCCGTCACGCCATTCGGCGCAGGATTTCCTTCAGTTTTTGCACGGTCTCGCAGATTTCCTCCTCCGTATTCTCCGCTCCCAGTGTAAAGCGCAGTGCGCCGGCCGCTTCCTTTCGGCTTTTTCCCATGGCAAGCAGTACATGTGAGGGCTCCAGAGCACCTGTGGTGCAGGCACTGCCGCCGGAGGCGCAGATTCCTTCCAGATCCAGATTCATCAGGAGGGATTGCTGGTCATAGCCGGGGAAGGATATGTTGATGTTCGAGGCAAGCCGGGAAGCGACCGAAGGATCTGAGGCCGTAGGGTCTGAGGCCGTAGGGTCTGATGTCGTAAGCTCCGGTCCGTTCCAGATGCAGCCACCCGGTTCTCCCATGGCAAGCTCTCGCCGAAGCTCCCTTCGAAACAACGTATACAGCTCCTGAATGCGGGCATTTTCCGTCTTCCTGCAGGCTTCTGCTTCCTTTGCCGCAGCGGCAAAGCCGATGGCTGCCGGCACGTTTTCGGTTCCGGCCCGCCGTCCGCTCTCCTGTCCTCCTCCATGAATCAGGGCGCCCAGCTGTACCCCCTTTCGCAGGTACAAAAAGCCGATTCCCTTCGGTCCTCCTATCTTGTGTCCGGACACCGACAGCATGTCCACGTCCAGCTCCGCGACATTGATCCGCAGCTTTCCGTATGCCTGCACCGCATCGGAATGAAACAGAATTTCCGGATTGACGTCCCGCGTTGTTTTCACCAGCTCCCGGATCGGCTCGATGGTTCCCACCTCATTGTTCGCCATCATAACAGAAACAAGCCCGGTATCGGGATAACGCTTCAGCTCCTTGCGCAGCACCTGCGGTGACACATACCCCTGTCCGTCAACCGGAAGATAGGACACGGTATAGCCTTTTCCCTCCAGATAAGCGCAGGTGTTTAAGATTGCATGGTGTTCCACGGAGCCGGTGATGATGTGACTTCCGGGCGACAGCAGATCCGCCGTGCCGATCAGCGCCCAGTTGTCGCTCTCCGTCCCGCCGGAGGTAAAAAAGATTTCCCTCCAGTCCGCGCCGATGGTCCCGGCCAGTGTTGTCCTTGCCTGATCCAGCCCGGCCCTTGCCTTCTGCGCAACCGGATAGGAGGGACTGGCATTTCCGTAGCTTTCCTCCAATGCACGGCACATTTCCTCCCGAGCCGCTGTCCGCATGGCGCAGGTCGCCGCATGATCCAGATATATCATCGAGTCTTTCCTTTACCGATCCTTCCTTTGCCGATCCTTCTGTCATCGATCCTTTTGTTATCGATCCTTCTGCTGCCGGTCCTTCCTTCACGGAGCCGAGCCTTAAAACCGCCGCAGTCCCTTCGGATAATGATTCTTGAGCATTCCGCCTGCCGCCTTGCCCCATCCCATCGAGACACCGGCCGTGGTGACAAGCGTCCACCCCTTCAGGGACGGATCACAGGGCAGCGACTCTCCCCGCAGGAAAGCCGATGCCTTCGGATCTTCCGGTGCAAGCTCCACCACTCTCAGCGCATCCTGCGGACGCAGTGCCATCGCCAGTGCATGGGCCGGCTCCAGCCGGTTCTTTTTAAAGGCCGCAAGCTGCAGACCGGGCCGCAGAATCCGCAGCCCGTCTGCGGCAATCTG
>CAYXAN010000220.1:0-3779 GCA_964461705.1 uncultured Sarcina sp.
GAACGCGGAACAAGGAGGGAAGGATGAAAAAGAAATTATTGAGCTTCATTTTAGCGGGAACCATGACGGCAGCCATGCTGTCGGGGTGCGGAGCTTCTTCCGGCTCGGAATCGACAGCAGAAAGCAGTGAAGAGACTGCGGAGGGCGATGAAGAGGCTGCAGAGGCGGCTGCGGAATCGACGACAGAAACCGCCTCTGACGGCGAGTATGACCTGACACTGTATTCCATCATGACGACAGATCCTGATTTTGACACCTGGCTGGCAGATGTGGAGGAGGGAACCGGACTGAAGATCAATGTGATCGCCGCACCTACGGATTCGGATACCCGTCAGCAGAAGGTGACCACCATGCTGTCCACCGGCGACAGCTCCGTTGACGTGCTGGAAATCAACGATGAGATGGCGACAACCTTTAAAAATTCCGGCTGGCTGGAGGCACTGAATGACACGGTTATGACGGAGGACGTAGCGGGCAAATTCGCGGAAGGTTATGTCAGCCAGATGATTACCGCGACAGACGGCAGCATCATCGGCGTGCCCGGATACACCGGCTATCTGGCCTTCTGGGTGAATCAGGAAATCATGGACGAGGTCGGAATCGACTCGATCGATACAAAGGAGGACTTCCTTGCATACATGAAGGCAGCCTCCGGAAACGGAAGATACGGATACGGCGGTTCCTGGGAAAAGACCTATGTATTCAATGAGATTGCCCAGTTCGTCAATATGTTTGGCGGCGATTATTATGACTGGACCAACCCCAACAACAAGGAAGCGATGGAGTTCCTGTATGAGCTGGTAAAGGACGGATACACCTCTCTGGATCAGCTGGCGGACAAGTACGAGCAGATGAATCCGAAGGCCATCGACGGAAACTATGGCTGCTGGTTCTACTGGGGCACCGGTTCGGAGTATGCGAACGCTGACATGCTGGATGAAACCAAGATTCACCAGACGATGGTTCCCTGCTTCTCCGAGGACGGACAGAGATATATCTTCACAGACTCCTGGAGCTATGTGCTGAACGCTGCTTCGGAGCATAAGGAGGCCGCAGAGAAGTTCCTCAGCTACATGGCCTCCGAGGGCGGCATGAAGGCTTCCTACGAGTGCTTTGACCGGTATCCTGCAAGAGCGGACGTGGCCGAGACGGTTGTTCCGGACACGGATCCTGCCAAGGCAATGTATACCGAGTATGCCGAGAACTGCAATGTAACCGGGCGGCCGATGCTTCCGCAGACGATGGAATTCATCAGTGCCATGGGAACCATCTTCCAGCAGTATGTCAGCGATCAGATTACCATTGATGACTTCCTGACACAGGCACAGAGCTACGTGGAGCAGTATCAGTAATCGATGTAGATCGGCAGCAAAGGCGTCTGGCCGGGGGACAGCCCCCCCGGTCAGAGCATTCTTGTCTGACAGTGCTGCAGGGAATGGTCTGTTGCAAACACCAGGGCATAGGAGCAAGGAGAGCATGAGGAGTGTTAACAAGAGAAAAATAGAAGCAGTAATGCCAGTTCTGATGGTTTTGCCGGTCTTACTGATCCGTGGGTTTACGACCATATATCCCATTCTGGCAACTGTCCGCAACAGCTTTTTTAACATAAAGCTCTTGAGCGGAATCAATGAATTCTGCGGAATAGAGAATTATACCAACGTTTTCAAGGATCCAAAGGTCATTACGTCGATTCAGTTCACGGCCATCTTCGTTGTGGTATCCATGCTGTTTCACATCGTCTTAGGAACCATACTGGCCCTGATACTGAATATTAAATTCAAGGGTCAGAGGTTCCTCCGCACGATCATTCTGATTCCGTGGGCCATGCCGGCCGTCGTCATCGGTATGGCGGCAAAGTGGGGATTCAATGATCAGTACGGACTGGTTAATGACCTGATCCGTCGGTTTATTGATCCTGATTTCTCCTTCAGCTGGCTGATTCATACCGATTCCGCCAGATTTGCCGTCATTGCCATGGACCTTTGGAAGGACCTTCCCTTCTTTGCCATTCTGGTTTTGTCCGGACTGCAGTTTGTTTCGCAGGATATTTACGAGTCTGCAAAGGTGGACGGCGCGAATCGTCTTCAGTGCTTTACAAAGATCACGCTGCCGCTGATTGCCAAAAACATCGCGACGCTGACGATTCCGTTCACGCTTTGGAGACTGACATCCTTTGATCTTGTCTATTCCATGACGTCAGGAGGCCCGGGAGAAGATACCGCGCTGATTGCCTATCGTATTACAACAGAAGCCTTCACGAATCTGAATGTAGGGTATGCCTCTGCGCTTGCGGTCCTGCTGTTCCTTGTCATGATTGTCTTTACAATCATCAACATGAAAATTCAGCAGAAAATGGAGTGATCTGTCAGCCGTGAATCTTCGCTGCGGAGGGCCTGTGTATAAAGGGGCTTTGTTATAAAAAGGCGTTTAGACGGGAGATCGATTATGAATAAATACAAGATCTATCATATCCTGATGGAAGTCGGAAAGTGGATACTGTTTGCCATGGTTGCGCTGGTGGTGCTGGTGCCGGTGTACTGGATTTTTATATCCTCCATCACACCGCCGGGGGAGCTGTTCAAGTCTCCCATAGACTATCTGCCGGATCACCCTACACTGGACAGCTACATCTATCTGATCCAAAACGTAGGACTGGTGGATAAGATCCAAAATACCGTGATCATCATCGGGTTCACCCTGCTGATCAGCACGGTGATCTGTATGCTGGGAGCGTATTCCTTCTGCAGATATGCCTCCAATAAATTCATCAGTCTTGTTTTTGGCTTCATTATCGCTACGATGCTGATTCCGGAGGTTGTGACCGCAAGACCTCTGTACGAGTTTATCCGAAGTGTCGGACTGTATGATACCTTTCCCGGGCTGATTATCCTGTATATCAGCAGTGTGATTCCCTTTACGGTCCTGATTCTTCGCAATTTTGTGGGAGAAATTCCGAAATCGCTGGAGGAGGCGGCCGAAATCGACGGAGCCAATTTTGTCCAAAGGCTGTTCCATGTGGTTTTCCCGCTGATGAAGCCGGCGGTTGCCACGGTTTGCATTATTAATTTCATCAATTGCCTGAATAACTTTTTCACGCCGCTGTATTACTCCAACAGCATTCAGACGCTTTCGGTATCCATCGTAGAGCTTCCTTTGCGGGACAATATGTACGGCGTTCCGTGGGATTTGACCAGTGCGATGGGGTGGATTATCCTGGCTCCGATTATCCTGTTTGTTGCAATATTTGAGAAGCAGATCATGGACGGCATCATGGCCGGCGGCGTCAAGGAGTGATGTGTTGTGCATGCATCCTGCCGATGGATGGCAAACGTGTATGTCCGGCGAATGAGTATATCCGGTAAACGTGTATGCCCGGCAGGTGCATCTGCAGAAGGGAGATAAAATCATGAGCAGTGTCGTTGGATCTTTGTCGGATTTGATGGAAAATCATCATATTAAGAGTCGGGCCATCAATGCGGAAAACCCGACCGGCGAAAAGGGAAAGGCCGCGATGACGGCCAGTGCGCTCGGCCCCTCCAGAAAGGGAAACGCCGCCCTGCGAAATGTCCCCGCCGGCGAAACCGTGACGCTGGCGGATATCGAGGGGAGCGGCATGATCAATCATATGTGGTTTACGGTGCCGGATCGCACGACGGATGCAGATTGTTTCGTGCTGCGGGATCTGGTGCTGCGCTGCTATTGGGATGATGAATGCGCGCCCTCTGTGGAAGTGCCGTTAGGAGACTTCTTCTGCTGCGGGTTCGGAAGGGAATGCATTG
>CAYXAN010000221.1:0-3757 GCA_964461705.1 uncultured Sarcina sp.
TGTAGTCTCCTTTTTAGCTAATTGATTTATCTGTTTTCGTCACAGGACATCCGTCCGAAAACGGATGTCCTGTGAAATAAAACACTCTATGGATCACTTCTTGTCTGTGGGAACCTTCTGGCCGTTGCTGTAATCATAGAAGCCGATGCCGGTCTTGCAGCCAAGCTTCTTTGCGCGAACCATCTTGCGCAGCAGCGGGCTTGCAGCATACTTGGAATCACCGGTTTCATGATAGATGACATCCATGATGGCCAGTACAATGTCCAGTCCGATGTAGTCAGCCAGCTCAAGCGGACCCATCGGATGGTTGCAGCCAAGCTTCATGGCAGTATCGATTCCTTCAATATCCGACACACCTGCAGCATACACGCAGATGCCCTCGTTTATCATGGGAACCAGGATACGGTTTACGACAAAGCCGGCAGCCTCGTTGACCTCTACCGGAACCTTGCCCAGCTGAACGGAAATTTCCTTTACCTTATCCACCATCTCATCCGGAGTGTTGGCGCCCTTGATGACCTCGATCAGCTTCATGACCGGTGCCGGATTGAAGAAGTGCATGCCGATGATCGGCTTGGAAAGGCCTGCACCGATCTCCGTGATCGACAAAGAAGAGGTGTTGGATGCAAAAATGCAGTTCGGATTCTTAACAATCTCATCCTGCAGCTTCTTGAAGGTCTCCTGCTTCAGATCCATTCTCTCCAGAACGGCCTCCACAACCAGATCGGGATCAACGGCAATGTCGGAAAGGCCGGTTACGATCTTTCCAAGAAGGGCATCTGCCGCAGCCTGCTCCATCTTGCCCTTGGCGACCTTCTTGTCCAGTCCCTTCTTGATCTTTGCCTTTCCGCCGTCTGCAAACTCCTGCTTGATGTCGCAAAGATAAACCTTCTCAACTCCCTCGCTCTGCGCAAAGGCCTGAGCAATTCCCGAACCCATGGTTCCTGCACCGATGACTGCTACCTTCATGCTCTTATCCTCCTGACGTTTGATTTGAATGGTTAATGTCCTTCTTAACAGCGATCTTCCTTGCATTTCACGCGCAAGTAAGATGCCCGGCGCGCAGCCGGGCATCCCGCTGTGTTCCTTATTTATTCTGGAAAGCGACGTGCTTCACCTTGGCAGGATCATCCTTCTTGCGGAGGAAGTTCGCCATTCCCTCCTTCTGATCCTCGGATTCGAAGCAGGAGCCGAACAGCTTCTCCTCCGTGACAATGGCCTCATCCATGTCCTGATCAAGGCCTACGTTGATGGCCTCCTTGCAGGCGCGGACGGCAATCGGGGCATTCCCGGCAATCACCGCTGCCAGCTTCTTCGCTGTGGGAAGAAGCTCCTCCTGTGAGGTTACCTGATTGACAAGGCCGATGCGATAGGCTTCATCCGCCTTGATGTTGCGTGCGGTGTATACCAGCTGCTTGGCCATGCCGGGGCCGACAAGGCGGGCCAGTCTCTGCGTTCCGCCAAAGCCCGGTGTGATTCCAAGGCCAACCTCCGGCTGACCGAACACGGCATTGTCCGAGCAGATACGGATATCGCAGCTCATGGCAATTTCATTGCCGCCGCCCAGTGCAAAGCCATTGATGGCAGCGATAACGGGAATCGGCAGTGTCTCGATCCTGCGGAACAGGTCATTTCCCTTCTTGCCGAAGGCCTCTCCCTCTTCCTTTGTCAGTGTGGACATCTCTCCGATATCCGCACCCGCCACAAAGGACTTGTCGCCTGCGCCGGTAAGAACCAGGCAGCGGACGGTATTCAGATCCACGGCGTCAATGACGGAGGACAGATCCTCCAGAACCTGCGAATTCAAGGCGTT
Organism: uncultured Sarcina sp.; assembly: GCA_964461705.1. Taxonomy (GTDB): domain Bacteria; phylum Bacillota; class Clostridia; order Lachnospirales; family Lachnospiraceae; genus CAG-791. The sequence continues at coordinate 1,814 of CAYXAN010000221.1, forward strand.
CAGAGCCTTCGGCCGGTTGATCGTGATCACGCCGACAGCGCCCTCTGCTTCATAATCTACAAAACCCATTGGGGAACCTCCCGAATAAAAATCCGTGTGTGCTTATGCCTCGTATTTCTCAACAACAGTGGAGCAGCCCATGCCGCCGCCGATACAAAGGGTCGCCAGCCCTCTCTTCGCATTGCGATCCTTCATGGCATACAGCAGGGTCGTCAGGATGCGTGCGCCGGATGCGCCGACCGGATGTCCGATGGCGATGGCACCGCCGTTTACGTTCAGCTTGGAGGCATCAAAGCCGAGCTCCCTGCCGACGGCAACGGACTGCGCAGCGAAGGCCTCATTGGCCTCGTACAAATCAAAGTCATCAATGGTCAAACCTGTCTTGGCAAGAACCTTTTTCGTGGAGGCAACCGGTCCAACGCCCATGATGGAAGGATCCACGCCGCCGAGCGCTCCGGCAATCCAGACTGCCATCGGTGTAACGCCGAGCTCCTTTGCCTTGGACTCGCTCATGACAACCAGTGCAGCTGCGCCGTCGTTGATGCTGGAGGCATTTGCCGCAGTGGTCACGCCGTCCGCATTGATGGCGCGCATCTTGGCGATGTCAGCAGCCGTCTGTCTGCCGCGGGGACCCTCATCGGTATCGAAAACAATGGTCTGCTTTTTCTTCTTCACCTCAACCGGAACGATCTCCTCCTTGAAGCGGCCGGCCTCCATTGCCTCAGCGGTCTTCGTCTGAGATGCTGCGGCAAACTCGTCCAGCTCCTCTCTTGTCAGTCCCCACTGCTTGGCCACATTGTCCGCCGTGCGGATCATGTGATAGTCATTGAAGGCATCCCACAGAGCATCGTTCACCATGGTATCCACAAGCGTGCCGTTGTTCATACGATATCCGAACCGGGCCTTCGGCAGTGCAAAGGGTGCCATGGACATGTTCTCCGTGCCGCCGGCAACCACAACGTCAGCCTCTCCGGACTTAATCAGGCTTGCTGCCAGGTTCACGGCATACAGGCCGGAGCCGCAGACAACGTTCAGGGTAACGGCAGGTGTCTCGATCGGAAGGCCGGCCTTCAACGAACACTGTCTTGCAACGTTCTGTCCCTGCGCTGCCTGAATAACGCAGCCCATGAATACCTGATCCACATCCTCCGGCTTGATCCCTGCGCGCTTAACGGCTTCCTTGATAACAATGGAGCCAAGCTCTGCAGCAGGAGTTGCGGAAAGAGTTCCTCCCATTGTGCCGACGGCGGTACGGCATGCACTAGCAATAACGACTCTGTCTGCCATGATTTTTTCCTCCAAAATGTTTGCTGCTGTGACATTTTCCCTGTTTGGCGCACACAACGCGCTTGTTAATTTTTTATCATGAGCAGTATAGCACAATGGATTTCTGTTTTCAATGAAAGATTGAGATTTTTTTCACAAATCAGGCTGCAACAGTCTCCCTTCATTTGCCGGACGAGCGCCGGGCCGATTTGAGGTGTCCGTGACCGTCGTCTGTCCTACCGTCTTTTGTTATCAAGGGATTGGTTAACGAACTCTGATTGGCAGAATATCACCGTTGATTTGCCGCGTAAAATACAGGAAAATAATGAGATTCATAACGTTTTGATATCTATTCGGCTCCATATGGCGCAGCCTCTTCCGCGGCGATCCGATGAACTGACGCGATCTCATAATCAGCGGACTGCTCGTGCTCCTCTGCCTTCAGTTCGTTGATGCCCAGCCCAAAGTATTTCTCAAAGAATGCTTTCAGCTTGGCTATGATGCCTTGCTTCTTTTTTGCACGGTTGCCGCCGCCAAAGCGGGAGACCGGCGGCATGAGCTTGTCGATTTCCGTTCCGGTCGTTTTGAGCGCACCGTCGCGGAATGCGTTGGAGACGAATTTACGGGTTTCCTCGTCTTTGAGCTTCTCGCCGGAGATGATTTCCGAAAGGTCTTTCT
>CAYXAN010000222.1:0-3756 GCA_964461705.1 uncultured Sarcina sp.
TGTACCCTGCGGTACGAACGGCTGGTTCACAATATGATAAGTTAGGATAGCGGATCGATAAGGTACAAAAAGCTGCAAAAAGGCCGGAAGCATAAGCCTCCGGCCTTTTTTAGACTCTGCGTTTCCGCCATTACTCCCCCACGGGGATTGTATCTCCGATCTGATATTCGCCGCAGTTTGTGACACAGCACACATACTCCGGCGCTTCATGGAAGCTGATAAAGAGAGCCTTTGCTGTGTCCGCATAGGCCAAGGCGGCATTGATGGCCATCGGATGAGTCATTATACCGGACAACAGAATCACTTTGCCGGGCTCCACTGCGGGCACAGTAATCAACGGCATCTTGTCCATGTCAAACAGATGAGGATTAATTGGGCATTTGACAGTCAGGTAGACAAATTCACCCTTAACAGTCGGCTCAAAATACAAGTCGCAGGCCGGACTTTTTTCACCGATGCGGAAAGGAGCCTGATATGAATTGTACATACCGTTTGGGCCGACATTCATAAAGCTGACAGCGGGACGAATGGCGGCAGCAAAAGCAGCGCTCATCCAGTTCGGGCAGAAATTAACGAATTTGACTACACTTTGACCGGCAGCGCGGTCTTTGACCTCGGCCACCGCTTTGGGCAGCGCGGAAGGATCCCAGCTGTACTTATGGAACGCGACCGTGCCATCGGGCTTGTAAACATCCTGCATTGGCATCCCATAACGTTCCGCCATCTCGTTAACATCGATCACAACTGGAAATTTTTCTTTTTCGTTCATGACAAATCTTCCTTGCGTCATAAGAGTAGTAGTGATTAGAGCCCCTCTCCAAGGGCTTGCACCACGCTGAAAGAGCATGCGCGGCAGTATATTCTGTCCATACGTCACGCCCCAATAACCCAGTATAGCGGAATAATTGACTCCTAAACCAACAAGCAGGCACCATGGCCAGCCTCTCGACCGTAGCATGGCGCCTGCTTTATTGCAATACGCGATATATGGGCATTCAAAGAAGTCTTCTCTTAATATTAATCGAGGCCATTTATCTCCCTGCAATAATGGCAGGCGCAGAAATGTCCCGGAAGAACCTCCTCATATTCGGGTATCCGCTCGGCACAGAGATCCTTGGCATACGGGCAACGCTCGGTAAAACGGCAGCCAGGCTTGGGATCCACGGGCGAAACGACCTCACCCCGTATGATGCTCTGAATTTTCTCAGCATGGATCGAAGGTATAGGAATGGCCGCAAGCAGTCCTTTTGTATAGGGATGAAGCGGTCTGCAGAAAAGCTCCTCAGTTTCGGCAAGTTCCACCTGACACCCGAGATACATAACCATAATAGAATGAGAGATGTGCCGCACAACCGACAGATCGTGCGTGATGAACATATAGGTCAGACCCCGCTCATCCTGCAGATCCTGCAGCAGGTTCAGAATCTGCGCCTGAATGGAGACATCCAGTGCGGAGACAGGCTCATCACAAACGATGAACTGGGGATTGACTGCCAGTGCGCGGGCAATCCCGATGCGCTGTCTTCGCCCACCATCCAACTCGTGGGGATAGGAAAAAGCATTCCGGCGGGCAAGTCCTACCGTATCCATGAGTTCCGCGACACGCTGATCACGCTCGGCCTTGGATTTTTGCGATTTCATAAGCTTCATCGGCTCGGCAATCAGATCGCTGACGCATTTTCTCGGATCAAGTGAGGAATAAGGATCCTGAAATATCATCTGAATCTTACGTTTGATGTCCCGCTTTTGCTCGTTGGTCGGGTGCGTAATATCTGCTCCCTCAAGGAATATTTGCCCCGATGAGCTGTCATGCAGACCGATGATAAGTCTGCCCAAGGTGCTTTTGCCGCAGCCAGACTCTCCGACAACGCCCAAAGTCTGCTTCTGGGGAACAGTGAGGCTGATGCCCTCAACAGCGTGAAGTGTACCTTTGGGAGTCTTGAAGTATTTGCAAAGCTTCTTTGTCTCTATGAATGCTGTGCCCATCACTCTGCTCCTCCTTCACATTTGCGGCAAAAATGGCATCGAACCATATGCCCCGGCGAAATTTCGCGCATTTCCGGGTGTGTAGTCCTGCAAATTTCCTGTGCCTGAGGACAACGCGGGCTGAAGTGGCAGCCGGCAGGGAGGTTCATCGGATCAGGAACCATTCCCGGAATAGGGGCCAGCCTTTCCTTCTTGGAACCCATACGCGGGATAGAGTTGAAAAGGCCAACGGTATAGGGGTGCGCTGTCTCATCGTAAATGTGGACCAGATTGCCGTACTCCACAATCTCGCCCGCGTACATGATGGCAACTTCATCGCAGGAATTGGCAACAATGCCAAGGTCGTGTGTGATCAGGAGCATCGATGTATTGAATTCCTTTTTCAGCTCGTTTATCATCTGCATGACCTGCGCCTGAATGGTCACATCAAGGGCTGTCGTAGGCTCATCGGCCAGCAGCAACTTGGGATTGCAGGCCAAAGCGATTGCGATGATGACTCTCTGCTTCATGCCGCCAGAAAACTGGTGCGGATAATCCGAGGCACGCTCTGGTCCGATACCGACCTTTTGCAGAATGTCCAGCATCCTTCCCTCCGCCTCTACCTTGCCGCATTTCTGGTGGCGCATGATAACCTCAACCACCTGATCACCAATGGTCATGACGGGACTCAGCGCAGACATCGGGTCCTGAAAAATCATCGAGATCTCATTGCCTCTGATATCCATGACCTTTTTCTCCGGTAAGGACAGGATGTCCTCGCCCTTATAGGTAATGCTTCCGGAAACGACCTTACCAGGCTCCGGGACGAGACGCAGAATTCCCAGAGCCGTAGTAGTCTTGCCCGCTCCAGTCTCGCCCACAAGGCCGAGCGTCTTGCCCTCGTCGATGGAAATATCGATCCCGTTGACGGCGTGAACCGTTCCCATCTCTGTTTTAAATTCAATTGCTAAATTCTTAATTTCAAGCAGACTCATGGGCTTACTTCCTCATACGCGGATCCATGGCATCTCTCAACGCATCACCTAAGAGGTTGAAGATAAGCATGGTCAAACAAATGAACAGCGCCGGAAACACAATAACATTCCAGCGTGTACTGAAATCATAAACATAGTTAAGGCCGTTATTCAGCATATTTCCCCATTCAGGCGTAGGCGGCTGGACGCCGAGTCCCAGAAAACTCAGGCCTGCAATGGCCATAATCGACGTGCCGACGTTCAGCGATGCTGATACGATGATGGGCGCAAGAGAGTTAGGAATGACATGTGTAAGAATTATCTTGGCATTACTCGCACCGAAAGTCCGGGATGCCTCAATATATTCCTGCCCACGAATCAAAAGGGTCGATGAGCGAAGCTGGCGTGCTATCATCGGAATGGTAGCCGCAGAAACCGCGATGGCGGTATTGACAACACCGCTGCCAAGCGTGGCAGAAACACAGATCGCCAAAAGAAGGCTCGGAACGCTCATGATGATATCCATTAACCGCATGAGAATGTTGTCGACCCAGCCGCTAAAGAAGCCGCATACAGATCCGATCAGCATTCCGCAGGTGATGCCGATACATACGGCGCAAAGCGCAACCAGCAGACTGGTTCTGCCGCCGTAGAGAAGCCGCGAGAAGAGGTCGCGCCCATAATCGTCGGTTCCCATAATATGCTCAGCATTGGGCATGACGAACTTCTGGGTGAGGTCGATCTTATCGTAGTCATATGGGGCGAAGACATTGGCAAAGATGATCGATGCAAGATAAATCACCAGAAAGCCAACGCA
>CAYXAN010000223.1:0-3740 GCA_964461705.1 uncultured Sarcina sp.
GTCCGACAGTGCGGCTGAGAACGGTGCGGATACAGAAGAGACCGCAGAGACCGAATGAAAAAGAGAGCAATCGCTTTGGTTCTGGCGGCAATGACAGCCCTTTCTGCTGCAGGGTGTGCGGGAGGCTCCGGCGAATCCGCATCGGGCAGCGCGTCCGACAGTGCGGCTGAGAACGGTGCGGATACAGAAGAGACCGCAGAGACCGAAGAGGCTTCCGCAGAGACCGAATCGGAGGATTCAACGGGAACAGAGAAGGAGGTCATTAATTTTTACGAGCATTCCGACAGCGAGAGCATCGCTCAGCAGCTGGTGGATGAATACAACGCCTCCCAGGACGAGGTAGAGGTCAAGCTGTCGATCATTTCCAATGATGACTACGACGACAAGATCAAAGTGATGCTGTCCGGCGGTGCAGACGTCGATGTACTGTGGATTCGAAGCGGGGATTCTGCAAGGCAGCTGGCCTCCAACGGCGCAATCCTTGCACTGGATGATTACTTTGCGGACAACGACGTGGACTTCTCTGTTTACGGAGATATCGGCGATGCCTTCATTGTGGATGATCAGACCTATGGCCTTCTGGCCGCGAAATCCTGCTGGCTTCTGTTCTACAACAAAACGCTGTTTGACGAAGCAGGATTGGATTACCCGATTGATATCACATGGGACGAATATGCGGATCTGTGCAAACAGGTGGCAGTGGACGGCAAGTCCGGCGGCCTGATCGTGGACTGGATCATGAACACCGGCTCTGCGGCGGCAGGCGAATATCTGGATGATGAAAATCTTGAAAAGACAGGCGAATATGTACAGTTTCTGAACCGAATCTACAATGAGGATCAGTCCAACATGAGCATCGAGGATATGACCGGTTCGTTTGATGTGTACTCTTCGTTTGCGGAGGGCGACACATACATGATGATTCAGGGCGACTGGGCCTTCCTCCTGGAGCCTCAGTATGATCCTGACTTTGAGTGGGCGGCAGCTCCTCTTCCGCATTTCGAGGATGTGCCGGTCAACAGCACGGTAGGCGGCTCAGGCTGCTACAGCATTGCGGCAAACAGCGAGCATGCGGATGCAGCGTTTGATTTCATCAAATTTGCGTGCTATTCCGATGAGGGCGCAACGATCCTGGCCCAAAATTCGACGGTGGCCTCTTATCCGAGCGATGCGGCGCTGGCGGCGTATAAGGAGCTGGTGACGGTTCCCGGCACCGAGTATCTGTTTGATGCATCGGTCAGAGCAGAGGACGGAATTGAATCCTATTACAGCGAGCTGAAGGATGCGTACAAGTCCGAGGTTAAGGACTATCTTATCGGCAACATCTCCTATGAGGAGTGCATGGATAATTACAAAACGCGCAGAGACGAGATTATGAACAAGTAATCAGCGATTGAGATGCTTGATCATCCGGTGGGATCGCTTTTGTCCCGCCGGATGTTTTTGAGGTGCAGAGCATGAAACGGACAGACAAAAAGAAAATGACGCCGATGCAGAAGCGGGAGGCCGTTGCCGGATATCTTTTCCTTCTGCCGAATTTTATCGGATTTCTTGTTTTTACCGCGATACCGGTCGTCATCGGTTTTTACATCAGCCTTACGGACTACACAGGGTTCGGAAAGCCGAATTTTGTCGGCCTGGAGAATTATATCAAGATGTGGAGCGACAGCGACTTTTTGATCGCATTGAAAAACAACCTGTGGTACACCGTCGGAACGGTTCCGCTTACGATTTTATTTGCGCTTTTGCTTGCCCTGATGCTGAACCGGAAGCTGTACGGCGGGAAGGTATTTCAGACGGTTTACTTCTTTCCGAATCTGACGTCCATGGTGGCGGTCGGCTGTGTGTGGCTGCAGATTTTCAACCGTAAGAACGGGCCGGTCAATCAGATGCTCACGCAGCTGTTCGGTGTGGAAAATCCGCCCAAATGGTTCTGGGGAGCCGGCACGGCTCTGCTGACGATTGTGATTGTTGTGGTCTGGAAGCAGGCCGGATATTACATGATCATGTTTCTTGGCGGGCTGAAGAACATTCCGACGCAGCTTTACGAGGCAGCAAAGATTGATGGGGCAAATGCCTGGGATGCTTTCATTCATGTGACGCTTCCGATGCTGTCACCCACGACCTTTATGATTACGATATTGACGTTCATCGCATCGTTCCAGGTGTTCGACATCATTAACGTTACCACAGAGGGCGGCCCGGGAAGAGTGACGGAGGTGCTGGTTATGCGGATTTACAAGGAGGCCTTCAAATACGGCCGAATGGGGTACGGCTCCGCAATCGGCTACTTCCTGTTCGCCATCATACTGGTCATCACATTGATCCAGTGGCACGGCCAGAAAAACTGGGTTGTAGAATAGGAGGCTGCCATGGGAATGACAAAAAAGAACCGGATCATTCACGCAATTCTCTTTGTCGTGGCGTTTATCGTTGCTGTCATCATGGTCATCCCTTTTCTGTGGATGGTCAGCGCGTCCTTTAAGCTGAAGACAGAAATTTTTTCCGTACCGATACAGTGGATTCCAACAACCCTTCATCTGGATAATTATCGGAGAATTTTTCAGGAGATCCCCTTTTTTACATATTTCTGGAACACGGCAAAGGTAACCGTGACGGTGACTGTATTGCAGGTGATCACCTGCTCTATGGCGGCGTACGCTTTCTCCAAGCTGCATTTTCCGGGACGGGATCAGATCTTTCTGGGATATCTCAGTACGATGATGCTGCCCTGGTATGCCATCATGATTCCGCAGTTTATCGTCATTCAAAAGCTGAATCTGTATAATACACATTGGTCATTGATTTTGACGGGAGCCTTCAATGTGTTCGGCGTCTTTCTTCTTCGGCAGAACATGCTGTCCATCCCGGATTCCCTGATGGAAGCAGCCAAAATAGACGGCGGCGGTGCCTTCATGGTTTACACCAAAATCATTTTGCCCTTGTCCAAAACCGGTCTGGTGACGCTGGTGGTGCTGACCTTCAACAGCGTCTGGAATGATTATATGGGTCCTATGATCTATCTGGATACCCAGACAAAGTGGACCATTCAGCTTGGCCTTGCCACCTTCCGCAGAGAGTTTGACACGGATTACGGGGCAATTATGGCAGGAACGTTAATTGCGCTGATTCCAATCGTGATCCTGTATGGCGCGGCGCAGCGATACATCGTTGAGGGGGTTGCTTTCAGCGGTCTGAAGGGTTGATGAAAAAAGAACGTGATGTAAAAAAATATGTGCCGGTATTGATGGCGGTGCTGTTGGGAGTGCTGGGGGTGCTCTGTCTTGTTCTGCAAAGCAGAATGAACACGGAACCGACCGGCTCTGTGGAGGATGTGAGCGGAAATTTCGGCAGCACGGAAACGGTCACTCTGCATTATTACGTGTGGGAGGATGAGGAGTTTTATGCCCGCAAGATCGTGGACAGCTATAACGCGACGCATCCGTATGTGCAGGTAGAGCTGTCGGTGCCGGATAATTACGATGACTGCATCGACGATCTTGTCTTAAGCGGAGATGCCGTGGATGTTTTTGATATCCGCGGAATTTCTCCGTTGGTGAAATATCAGTCGGAAGGAATTCTGACGGACATGACGGAGCTTCTGCAGGAACGCGGCACCGATATCACCGCCTACGGGAATATTTTTTCCAACATCATGATCGACGGACGCTGCTACGCGATGCCGTGCAGGAGCACCTGCTGGGCTCTGATCTACAACCGGAAGCTGTTCGATGAGGCGG
>CAYXAN010000224.1:0-3725 GCA_964461705.1 uncultured Sarcina sp.
CCGGGAGGGGAAAAAACCTGCGGAGGAGGGAGCACTGCAGGGAGAGGCAGAGGCCTTCCGGATCCGGTATCAGAATTACAAGGCGGTGCAGCTGAGCATTACCTCCTACATTACCGAGCTGTTTTCCAAGGGCTCGATGACCCCCGAGCAGTCCGAGCAGGCCTCGGATCTGCTGTCGATTGCCAATGATGTGGATCGCATTTATGACCGCTGCAATGATATCGTGGATGAAATCGAAACGCTGCGCGAGAAGGGGCTGAGCTTTTCCGCAGATGCCTGTCAGGAGCTGGATAAGTGCTTTGCGGCAGCAGGGAACCTTTATCAGCTGGCAACGTCCTTTCTGATGTCGGGCGGAGGGGATGAGGTGGATCCGGCCTTTATCGTGAAGGGCAAAAACAAGCTGCACAAGGCCATCCGGCAGTTTAACAAGGCGCACCTTAAACGGATCGAGAGCGGCCGGTGCACCAAGGAAATGACCGGAGCGTATACCGATATCCTTTATAACGTGGATCGTATCGGCGACAACTGCGTCGGGATCTCGGAGGAGGTTCTGGATCATGCGCTGCAGCTAAGGCTCCTTGCCGAGAAGATCCGGTGAAGGGCCATTCGGATGCGTGGGACAAACATAAAATGAGAAGCGTTGGCCTTGCAGGTCTTGTTGACAGGATCTGCAGGGCCTTTTTGCAGCAATTCAGCATATTCTAAGGAAACGCTGATTAAATCAGCGTTTCCCTCGCCGGATAGACGCCCGCCGGGACCTGTCGCCGGCGGGCACGCAAATCAGGGAGGAGATATGAAGCTGGTTCATCTGGGTGACCTGCATCTGGGAAGGTCGCTGGGAGATTTTGACCTGACGGAGGATCAACGGTACATTCTGGAGCAGATCCTGGAGATCATTCAAAGCGAAAAGGCGGATGCGGTTCTGATGGCGGGGGACATTTATGACAAGGCGGTTCCCAGCGAGGCGGCGACGGGGCTGCTGGACTGGTTTTTGAATCAGCTGGTAAGGATCGGAACGGCCGTCTTTATGATCAGCGGAAACCACGATTCCGACGACCGGCTCAATTTCGGCAGCCGGCTGTTTGCCTCCAGCGGAATCTATATCTGTGCCAAATATGACGGAACGCTTTACCGAAGGACCCTCACCGATGCATACGGGGAGGCGGACATTTATCTGCTTCCCTTCGTTAAGGCCTCGCAGGTCAGACATTTCCTGCCTTGGGCAAGGATCGACACCTATGAGGATGCCGTGCGGACCATCCTTGCCGATGCAGGAATTGACCGCAGCAGGAGGAACATCATCGTTTCGCACCAGTTCGTCACGGGACGGGCCGGGGATCCGGTGCTGGGCGGCTCCGAGGGGGCCGGGACCCAAACCGTGGGGCTGGTGGAAAAGATCGGCTGCGACGTGTTTGATGCCTTTGATTATGCGGCGCTGGGACACATTCACTCTCCCCAGAGGGTGGGCAGAGAAGAGGTTCGATACGCGGGATCGCCGCTTAAGTATTCAATCAGTGAGGTGAACAATGTGAAGTCGATTCCCGTTGTCACACTGAAGGAAAAGGGAAACGTGCAGATCGAGCTGCGCCCGCTGAAGCCAAGGCGGGATCTTCGCCATCTCAAGGGACCGATGAAAAAGCTGCTGGACCCGGATCACGTAACCGCACCGGAGGATTTTATTTATATCACCTTGACCGACGAGGATGGTATTCGCGACGCAATGGGAATTGTCCGTCAGACCTATCCCAACACGATAAGGCTGGATTATGACAATGCCCATACCAGGAAGACCGCACAGGCGGATCTGTCCCAAATCACTCCCGTCAGGGATTTTTCGGAGCTGGTGCGTGACTTCTACAGCAGGATGTATGGCTGCGACATCAGTAAAGAGGAGATGGCAGTCATGAAAAGCGCTGCAAAGGAGGCAGGAATCGATGAAACCAGTTAAGCTGATCCTCAGTGCATTCGGACCGTATGCGCAGACGATGCCGGCCATTGCGTTCGATGCCTTTGAGGAGCGGGGACTGTTCCTTATTTCCGGGGATACCGGGGCCGGCAAAACAACGATTTTTGACGCGATCTGCTTTGCCCTGTACGGAACGACCAGCGGCAGCTACCGGGACAGCAAGAACCTGCGCAGCGAATATGCCGAAGCGGGCACGGAAAGCTTTGTGGATTTTTATTTCACGCATCAGGGGCAGAATTATCATGTGTGGCGGCAGCCGGAATATCAGCGCCCGAAGCAAAGGGGCGGGAAGGATATGGTCAGAAAGCCGGCGAGAGCCATTCTTTACAGGGAAGGAAGCAGTCCGGTCGAGGGTCTGCGGCAGGTGAATGCTGCGGTGGAGGAGCTGCTCCACGTCAACGAGAAGCAGTTCAAGCAGATTGCGATGATTGCACAGGGCGAGTTCTGGGAGCTTCTGAACGCCGGGACGGAGCAGAGAACCGAGATTCTGCGCACCATCTTTGCAACCGATGCCTACAACCGGATTGAATATCGGCTGAAGGAGCGTCTGAATGACAGCGAGGGTCGGAGGGATCGCACAGAGCGCAGTCTTGTGCAGTATTTCCGGGATGTCAGGGCGCCGGAAAACAGTCCCCTGCAGGAGAGGCTGACCCGGCTGCAGGAGCAGGCGGAGCACGCAGGAAGCGCCTGGAATCTTGAAGAAATGCTGGATATCATAAGGGAGCTTCTGGAGGCGGACGCTGCGTGTGCGGAGGCAGCTGCCGGAGAGGAGCAGGCTGCCGCAGAAAAGCTTCGGCAGCTGCAGGAGCGCCTTGCGCTGGCGCAGGCCGCAAACCGGCAGCTCCTTCATCTGGCACAGCTTCGGGAGGAAAAGGCAGCTCTTGATAAAAGAAAAGAGGAAATGGAGAGCAAAAGGCTGCGTTTGTCCCGTCAGAAGGCGGCGGTCCGAGAGGTCCTGCCGTCCTATCGGCTGTGGAGCACGAAGAGGAAGGAGATCGAGGCGCAGGAGCGTCTGATCGCAGATAAGAAGGAAGCACTGGCTCTTGCGGGGACGCGTGCCAAGGAGGCGGCCGGACGACTGGCGGAGGCCGTAAAGAGGCGCCCGGAGGCAGAGACGCTGCGGAAGCAGGCCGAGTCCATCGGGGCGGAGAGGGAACGGTATCAGGAGAGGGAGCAGTGGCTTTCCAGGAGGAGCCGGCTGGAGAAGGAAAAGACCGATCTGGAACGGGACAGCAGCGCCGTCTCGGCAAAGGAGGCAGCGCTTCGAAAGCAGCTTGAGACCTGGAGGGCCGAGATATCGCTGCGAAGGAATAAGCCGGTGGAGCTGGTGGAGGCGCAGGGCAGGGAAAAGGAGCTGGAGAAGCTGCAGGAAGCAGCAGCCGGAGCGTGCCGCCGTGATTTTCCCGTATGGAGGGAAGGACAAAGAGAGCTGGAGGAGCTGCAGGGCCGGTTTCTGGCTGCAAGGAAGCGGTACGATGCGGCCGCAGAGAAGAGACAGCAGGCCGAACGCGCACTGGACAACTGCCGGGCCGGAATCCTGGCACAGCACCTGACAGAGGGAAAGGAGTGCCCTGTGTGCGGCGCAATCCACCATCCGAAGCCGGCGGTTCTTGCCGGAGATGCCGTCACGGAGCAGGAGGTCTGCGAATACAAAAGGGATGAGCTGCGGCTTGGCGAGGAGAAGAACGACGCCCTTGTGGCGACAGAGAGTGCCAAAACAAGGCTTGAGAGCCTGACGCAGCAGCTTCGGGGCAGCCTT
>CAYXAN010000225.1:0-3724 GCA_964461705.1 uncultured Sarcina sp.
GAGGAGGGCATGGGACACATCGGACTTGTCCTGTTCGATGAAGGGGACACGGTGCTGCTTCCGACGCCGTGCTATCCGGTGTTCATTTCCAGTGCGCAGATGGCAGGAGCGGTGCCGTATTATTACCCCATGAGCGCCGAAAACGGATTTCTTCCCAAGGTGTCGGATATCCCGGAGGACGTGGCAAAAAAGGCCAAATATATGATTGTTTCGCTGCCCTCCAATCCGACCGGAAGCGTTGCCAGCGCAACGATTTATGAGGAGCTCATTGCCTTTGCCAAGAAGTATGATATCCTGATCATCCACGACAATGCCTACAGCGACATTATTTTTGACGGAAATGTGGGCGGGAGCTTTTTCCAGCATGAAGGGGCACTGGACGTTGGAGTGGAGTTCTTCAGCCTCTCCAAGAGCTTCAATGTGACAGGAGCGAGGATCAGCTTTCTGGTCGGGCGAAAGGATGTGATTGCAGCATTCCGGAAGCTGCGGGGGCAGATTGATTTCGGTATGTTCCTGCCTGTTCAGAAGGCGGCGATCGCGGCGCTGACCGGACCCACTCAGAGAGTGAAGGATCAGTGCGCCGAGTATCAGCAGCGGAGGGATGCGCTCTGCAAAGGTCTGCGCTCCATCGGCTGGGACGTGCCGGACAGTCACGGCAGCATGTTTGTGTGGGCCAAAATTCCGGAGGGTCACGGCTCCAGCATGGACTTTTGCATGGAGCTTCTGGAGAAATCCGGCGTCATCTGCACGCCCGGCTCCAGCTTCGGCCCGATGGGAGAGGGATACGTTCGATTTGCACTGGTGCTCCCTGTCGAAAAAATACAGGAAGCGGTCAAGGCGATAGAAGGCAGCGGGATTCTGGAGAAACGCTGATTAAATCAGCGTTTCCTTAGAATCCTCCGGTGGATCGCACGGATTTGCAAGGGAAAATGCTGCTTCGCAGCTGGGATCCGGCGAGGGAAACGCTTTCATCAGCGTTTCCCTAAATGTCTGAAACGAAAACGAAGGTAATAGACCATGAGTTATGTGGAAACGGAGCACTATGACAGGGTCTGGGCCGAGGTTGACCTGCAGGCCATTCGATACAATATGGAGTCCATGCATCGGAATCTGAAGGCAGGGACGAAAATGACGGCGGTGATCAAGGCGGACGGGTACGGACACGGCGCTCTGAGGATTGCAAAGGAGCTGGAGGATCTGGACTATCTCTGGGGCTATGCCGCGGCGACCTATGAGGAGGCCGTGGAGCTGCGGGAGGGAGGCATTACAAGGCCGATTCTGATTCTGGGCTACACCTTTCCGTATTGCTACGATGGGCTTGCCGAGATGGAAATCCGTCCGGCCTGTTTTCGCGAGGATATGCTGGGGCAGCTGTCCGAGGCGGCAAAAAGGACAGGAAAAGAGATTTCCGTTCATATTGCGGTGGACACCGCGATGTCGCGCATCGGCATTTGCCCGGATGAGAGCGGTCTTGCCTTTGTGAAGAGGGCGCTGGAGACACCGGGCATCCGGGTGGAGGGAATCTTTACCCACTTTTCCAAGGCGGATGAGACGGCAGAGGCCAACACAAAGCGTCAAATTGAGGCCTTTACGGGATTCTGCCGGCGCATCGAGACCGAGCTGGGGTATCGGATTCCCCTGCAGCATTGCTCCAACAGTGCGGGGATCGTGCGGTTTTCGGACGCCAACATGGATATGGTGCGGGCAGGGATCACCCTGTACGGACTCTGGCCCTCGGCGCAGGTGCCGCAGGACATTGTTTTGCTTCGCCCTGCTCTGTCCCTGTATTCGACGGTCGCTTACGTAAAGACGGTTCCGGCAGGAACTGCGGTCAGCTACGGCGGAACCTATGTGACAGAGCATGCGACCCGGATCGCCACGATTCCTGTGGGCTATGGCGACGGATATGCCCGGAGCCTCTCCAACAAGGGGTATGTCCTGCTTCACGGAAAGAAGGCCGGCATTCTGGGGCGGGTGTGCATGGATCAGTTCATGGTGGATGTGACAGACATTCCGGAGACGGCAGCAGGAGATAAGGTGACGCTCATCGGAACGGACGGGGAGGAGCACCTCTCCATGGAACAGATCGGCGATCTGTCCGACCGCTTCAACTACGAGTTCGCATGCGACCTCGGAAAGCGGATTCCGAGAGTGTATCGGTAAAATCGGCCGGAGAAACACTTGGTGAAATATCCGGTGAAACACCTGATGAAATACCTGGTGTAATATTCGGTGAAATGGCCGATGAAACGACCGGCGAAAGTGTCAGAGGCTGCCGTAATCCTTTTGAAAGGACAGCGACACGATGTCCTGCAGAGGAATGCATTCCGACGGTGCGGAAGGGTCTTCAGACTCCAGAACCAGCACCTGACGGTCAGACGGGAATTTGACAACACAGCCGGTGCAGGTCCGATAGGAGCCGCCGTCCTTCCTTGCATCGGGGCAGAAGTATGTGAGCCTTACTGCCTCGGAGCGGCCATAGGAGCGCACCTTTGCCGCAAGAAGCTGCAGCATGCGGTTCAGCTCCTCCTTAGCATCCTCCCCCAGCTCAATGCGGCGTTCGGTCAGCCGTGAAGCTTCGCGGATCACGTCGTCATAACCGGTAAGGGCGGCAAAGGGAGCAAACTGCGCGGCCCTTTCCGCGATGGGCATGGGCTGATGCCGGGAAGAAACCGGACGCGGAAGCGTGAGAATGTCGGCGTAGGGATGTTCCTTTGAGGGGGAAGTCGGAGCCTCCTGTGAGGGAAGGTTCTTCATCATACAGATACCTCCATATCTTTTTTAGGTCGAATGTTAAGGAAATTGCTGCTTCGCAAGCCGGGATCCGGCGTGGGAAACGCTTTCATCAGCGCTTCCATAAGGTGCTGAGATTGCGGCATCAGGCTCTGTGGCCTCCGATCTGTTCATTTCGCTGCCGGGCGGTGGCACCTTCCTCCAGATCCATGCCCCGCAGGACGGCGTTTTTGCCGTAACGGGCCTTGATCTGCAGCATCGCCTCCTGCAGCTGACGCTCCTTGCGGCGCTTTTGTTCCTTTTGTGCCTTTTCCCTTTCCAGTGCCTCGTAATCCGTGAAAAGATCCAGCTGCTGATAGCTTTCTTCAGGACAGGCATCCGCTTCGTCCAGAACATGTCCTGCCGTCAGATACATGCGCCGAATGAGAAGATCAGGATTCACCAGCTTGTCAAAAAGCGCCGCGGCGGCATCCATGATTTCCCGGCCGGAGCAGGTCGGGTCCGTCAAACGGGCGGTGCCGTGTGCGGGCTTTGGAACCGGCTTCCCGTAGCGATCGTCTGCGACGGGACCGTGATAATGCGCCCGCAGGGCGGGATTCGTCAGATTGGAGGAATCATATCCGACCGTGAGCACCAGCTGATCGGTCACCTTTCCCTTCGCGGCAAGATCCAGAGCCAGCTGGTCGGCCATCTCCCGCAGAACCAGCCGGCTCTTCTCAAAGGGATAGGGACAGGACAGCACCTGACCGGCCCCGATGCTTTTCGCAGAGGGGCGGTAGGCCTTGATGTCCGCCATGGTGCAGGGCTCGAAGCCCCAGGCATGGTCAATCAGGAGTTCCGCATTGACGCCGAACAGCCGATAGAGCAGCTCCTCATTGTGGAAATCCTGCGGCCCTCCGAGGGAGCAGCGGGCAATGTCCCCCATGGTGTACAGGCCGACCTGATTCAGCCTGCGGACATAGCCGCGGCCCACCCGCCAGAAATCCGTCAG
>CAYXAN010000226.1:0-3677 GCA_964461705.1 uncultured Sarcina sp.
TTTTGCTCTCAGATGCGTCACATTTTGCTCCCTCTCATTTTGCTCTCCGATGTGTCACGAAGCCGAAGCCTGTTTTCGGATCATGAAAACAAATACATCCATCATGCGGTAATCGATTTGTAGTAATTTCCAAAATCCGCCAAGGCATCAATGATCGGCAGCAGCTTCTCTCCTAATTCCGTCAAGCTGTAATCAACTCTTGGCGGCATTTCCCGATAGTCATGTCTGTATACAAGGCCGTCGTCCATCATCTGCCTCAGGCTGTCCGTCAGCACTTTCTGGGAGATGCCTTCCAGATCTCTCTGCAGTTCATTAAATCGCCACGGACGTACCCTGAGATTTCGTATAATAAGGAGCTTCCATTTGCCGCCCACGAGTGCTACTGCTGTTGCTACCGGGCAAGCCGGCAATTCATCCTTTGTCTTCATATCTGAATATCTCCGGGTTAAATTCCAGAATGTTAAACGCGACCGGTTTTTACCGGTATGCTGTCATACGGTAGTATAGTGCATTCATTTTTGAATGTATAGTTATAAAAATGTGCGTACTGTTTTCAGAATATGTAAGCGATTATGCTGTCCTCGTAGGAAAAACAAATGAGCCGAACGGAGGTAACAACCATGGCAAATTACGCAAAAACGAATATCGGAAAGGACGGCAGAGTGGAACTTCACGAGACACTTTCCCTGACAGGCGCTGAGATCAGCATCAATCACCTTCCGGCCGGAGCCAATGTCCCTTTTGTACACTCTCACAAGACCAATGAAGAGATTTACGGCATCCTGGACGGCAAGGGCAAGGTTGTGATTGATGGAGAAGAGATCTCTCTCACCACCGGAGATTGGATTCGAATTTCTCCTGCTGCCAAGCGTCAGTTCTTTGCAGCCGAGGATGCCGGAATTTCCTTTGTCTGTATCCAGACGAAGGAAAATTCCCTCGGCGGTTTCACAGCGGATGATGCTGTCGTTTATTGATGCTTCTTTATGCGGCGGCACTGACTTTTGTTGCCTGATCTTTACGATGCCGGTCCAAATATGTCTGTGCCGCGTTCTTATGAAACGATAAGCATCCGGGAAGATCCGGAAATTCTACCGTATCCCTGTCATCGAGGCGGCAACGTTCGTGTTTGCGGCCACCGCGTCCCGAACGCGGTGGTTCT
Organism: uncultured Sarcina sp.; assembly: GCA_964461705.1. Classification (GTDB taxonomy): domain Bacteria; phylum Bacillota; class Clostridia; order Lachnospirales; family Lachnospiraceae; genus CAG-791. The sequence continues at coordinate 1,160 of CAYXAN010000226.1, forward strand.
TCCCGAAAAAGCCTATAAAATCAAGGAGAATGAGGTGTCATCAGCGGGTAATCCGAATCCTCTCGAAAATCTCCGCGTGCGCGGGAGCCATACACATCGTAGTACCTCTCATCTATCGAAATATTTATCGCAGTCTTTGTCACCTTTCATGCGTTTTTCTGTTAAATCCGAACAGCTGCGGTCCCACGCACTGAGCACCACCGCTCCTGTGAGCAGTAAAACGGCGATGCCCTCTATCACCCAGCCAACGGCATGTGCCCCGGGAAACCGCTCCTTCTGATCCGGGATCGCATCCGACGACCTCCTTTGGTGCAGACGAGAAGAACCTCTTATTCTGGATAAATCCAACTCCGCCGTACAACATCAGAAAATACCCGGCCATCATCATGAGCAAAGCGATTATTGCTGCCATTTCTACCCTCTACCTATTTTGTAATCTTATCCAGGAGTTACCAACCAACGTCTAAAGGCGCCGGCTTTCGCTTTATAAGCTCTCGGGAGTTTTGCTCCCTCGAGCCCCGCTCAAGCCTCTATTGCTTTTATCACCTGGCCGCCCCAAAAGGGCAGCTTTTTTATTTCTCTTTTGGATCCTTTCCAGGCTTCACCCCGAAAGAATCCTCGTACTCCTATGACTCTATGTACCGTATCGTAACATGATTTGGCTAAGGAAACGCTGATTAAATCAGCATTTCCTTAGCAACCTCCGGTGGATCGCACGGATTTGCAAGGGAAAATGCTGCTTCGCAGCTGGGATCCGGCGAGGGAAACGCTTTAATCAGCGTTTCCCTAATTTTCGCCGATTTACTGCCGCGATGCCATCATATGTATTTGATATAACCAATGTGCAATTATGTGTATTTTAATATTATTCTCTCTTGGCGTATCCTTAGCATCAGAAAGAGGGAAGCGAACAGGACAACATCAAACCAGCTGATATAGCCGAGAAATAAGGTTTTTCTCCCGTTCCATTCCCACCAGCATACGGTTAAGCATAGCCGCGAGGCGGCACATTCACAAGGAGGCAGATTATGAAGGCATTCAAGGAGTTGGTTGAGTTTCTGAAGGATTTTGGCGAGATGTTCCCCGAGCACATGTACAGCGGAAGATAAGAGGGCAACAGATGGTGGACAATACTATATCCCGATGCAGCATCCGATGAAGCAGGTACGAGGCTCATTCCTCTCCGAGAATTTATTGGAGCTGCATCGGGATTTTTTAACCTGTTCAGAGCCAGGCAACTCCGCCTAAGAGATGCGAGTCATGCTTGCATTAACAAGCCTATTGGGGCTCATGTTGCGTTCTCGCCGCTATGCGATCACCCCGCGCGCCTGCTGCAGCCGCATCTCGAATAAAGAAAAGAAATCCTGTGATCCGTCTGTCGGAATCACGTAGGGCGTGAGGTAGAACACCTGCAGAATGAACAGATCCAGCTGCTGTGCAAAGGCGGCATCCTCTCCTGCTGCCAGGTACGCCTTCACATCCCTGCAGAAATAATGCCACCTGGCTACATACTCCTCATATACCGGAAGGTTATCAATTCCCAGCCATTTGCTGATCTTCACCTTCATCTTGCCCGGCATGTCACAGCCGTTATCGACAATGAAATACTGAAAGGTCTTCGTCTCTGCGTCATAGTCCCGCCCCAGTGGGAACAGCCGGCAATACCCCGGCCGAATCGGATGAATGCTGCAGCGGCCGTCTGCCGACAACAAAGGACAGGCGCCCTCTCCATCCTCGCGCATCTTCAGATACGGCAGGATCATGCCATCCTCCAGATGCAGATCCAGAATTCCTGCTGCCCGCAGTTCTTCAAAGCTCTTTCCCATTCCGCCGGTCAGCTGATGCACATCCCACGGGTCCAGATAAATTGTATCCGTCATGCCGTGGCAGCAATCGCCGCAGCCGTTGCATTTCTCACAATATACCTTTGCCATCTCTGCGGCAGTATATCTTCTCATATTTCTCTTAAGTTCCTTTTCGATTACACAGGTTAAAATTCCGCATTCTCCTAATTGGTAACCAGATGTGTGATCATTCCCGGGTCAGAAAGGAGTCCCCGTCCGATCATGACGCTATCCAGTCCCGGATCATGCCGAGGCCATTGTAGGAATCGCCGCTTGCGATGGTCTCAAAGCCGATGGACTGCAGTGCCTTACCCGCAGTAAGCTTGGAACGATGTTACCATAGATTCCTGCGAAATGCCCGGAACTTTATCCCGATTCGGTAAAGTTCCGGGTATTTTTGTGGTTATGACGGCCCAGGCAAAAATCATCCCATATTTCTGTACCGACGAAATTATCCAAAGCTTAACGTTAAATTTACACCACTAAAGGAAATTTCTTTACGTATCACGAATAGACTTGGCCGTGACGATGAGTTTGGATGTTTGGCATCCATCAGAAATGTCATGACTGTTCCTGGAGAGGGACAGTGAGGAGGAAAAAGCGTATGAGGAGAAAGAATCTGATCAGTATGTTAGCTATGGCCGGACTGGCTGCAATGATTCTTGCAGAATGTC
>CAYXAN010000227.1:0-3677 GCA_964461705.1 uncultured Sarcina sp.
TGCGGGAGCGTTTCTTGGCATGGTGGGCGATTTGGCTGCATCTGCAATCAAGCGAAATCACGGTATTAAGGATTACGGAAAGGTGATTCCGGGACATGGCGGCATTATGGATCGGTTTGACAGTATTATCTTCACAGCTCCTGTCATCTATGCGATGGGGGTGCTGTTTTTAGGAAAGCGCTGATTAAATCAGCGTTTCTCCGGTACACTGAGACAGTTACGTTTGAAGAAGGATTGTGTCATTATGGCAAAGCGCATTGCAATCATTGGTTCGACCGGTTCCATCGGAACACAGGCACTGGATGTCATCCGGTCCTATCCGGAAAAACTGCAGGCAGCTGCCCTTGCAGCGGGTAAAAACATTCGGAAAATGGAGGAGCAGATCCGGGAGTTTCATCCGGAGCTAGTCTGTATGTGGGACGAAAACGCTGCAGCAGAGCTGCGCTCCAGAGTGACGGATCTGCCGGTCAGGGTTGTCAGCGGCATGGACGGGTTGTGTGAAATTGCCGTGATGGAGCACAGCGATATGTTTCTCAATGCTGTGGTGGGGATGATCGGTATCCAGCCGACGCTCGCAGCCATCGGTGCAGAGAAGACCATCGCTCTTGCCAATAAGGAGACGCTGGTTGCGGCAGGACATCTGATCATGCCGGCGATTGAGGCGATGGGCGTTGAGCTTCTCCCGGTTGATTCGGAGCATAGCGCGATTTTCCAGTGTATGAACGGGGAGCCGCGAACGAAAATCGACAGGATACTGCTCACCTGCTCCGGAGGGACCTTTCGCGGAAAGAAGAAAGAGGAGCTTTTGCACAGGCGTGCTTCGGAGGCTCTGAATAATCCGAACTGGAAGATGGGAGCAAAGGTCACCATTGATTCTGCAAGTCTTGTGAATAAGGGACTCGAAGTGATGGAGGCAAGGTGGCTGTTTGACGTGGACGTGGATCGGATTCAGGTAGTGGTGCAGCCGCAGAGCATTATGCATTCCGCCGTTCAGTATGTGGATGGCTCTGTGATAGCGCACCTGGCTTCGCCGGATATGCGTCAACCGATCCAGTATGCCTTTTTCTATCCTGACAGAATGCCGCTTTCCATCAAACCGCTGGATCTTTTTGAACTGGCGGATCTGCGGTTTGAAAGACCGGATACGGATACCTTCAGGGGGCTTCCGCTGGCGTACCGGGCCGCTCGCACAGGGGGGTCCATGCCGACGGTGTTCAATGCCGCGAATGAGGAAGCCGTCAGCGTGTTTATGCAGGATCGGATTGAATTTCTTGACATCTATGACCTGATTGAGGGCGCTATGGACGATCATCGGCCGATTGCGGCCCCCACGCTGGAGCAGATTCTTGAAACGGAAAAAGAAGCCAGGGAGAATGTCCGGCGCAGGATTGCGGCATTTGGTGGTTGAGCGATGTTGGTTAGTATTCTTATTTTCCTGATCATTTTCTCAATAATTGTTGTCGGACACGAGCTTGGACATTATGCTGTGGCAAGGCGCTGCGGCATCCGGGTGAGGGAATTTGATGTCGGAATGGGGCCGATCCTTTATCAGAAAAAAGGAAAGGAAACAACATTTTGCATACGTGCATTTCCGTTTGGCGGTGCGTGTCTGTTTGACGGGCTCGAAGAGATGCCGGATCCGGACGCGATGAACGCTTCGAGGAATGCAGGAGACGCAGCCGGAGAGTGCAAAATTTCCGACGGGGCAGAGAATCCGGAGGATACAGGCGCTGATCCTCACGATTATCGCAATGCCGGCGTTGGTGCACGGATTGCCACGGTTTTGGCAGGACCCGCAGCAAATTTCCTTGTCGGGTTTGTGTTTGCCGTTGTGACGGTGGCCTTTTGCGGGGCGGATCTGCCGGTGGTGAACCGTGTGCTGGAGAATTCAGCCGCAGAGGAAGCAGGACTCGTTTCCGGAGACGTCATTACGGCGATCAATGGGGAGTCAATTCATATCTACAGGGAGGTGCAGCTGGCATCCTCCATGAACTACGGAGAGCCTCTTGAGATCACCTATGAGAGAGACGGCACGAAGAACACGGTTACGCTTACCCCTGAATATAATGAAGAAGCCGGGCGATATTACATTGGTTTACTGGGCTCGGGCGATGATCTCGAGTGCAGTGTGCTGCAGGTGTTTAAGTATGGATTTTATGAAGTGGAGTACTGGGTCCGTGCCATGGTGAAATCGCTGGGAATGATTTTTCGCGGTCATTTTTCCATTGATGATCTGGCGGGTCCTGTGGGTCTGGTGCAGGCAGTGGACGAAACCTATGAGGTAACCAAGGGCTACGGAGTTTCCGCAACGGTGCTGACCTTTATGTCGATGACAACGCTCCTGTCGGTCAATCTTGGCATCATGAATCTTTTGCCGATTCCCGGCCTGGACGGGGGACGGTTTCTCCTTCTTGCTGCGGAGCTTGTCCGCGGCAAAAAGCTGTCGGTGGAAAAGGAAGGGTACATCACCCTGGCAGGAGCGGTTGTGTTGCTGGCTCTCATGGTTTTGGTGATGCTGAATGACATCAGCAGGTTTTTCCGATGATTCCGATGCATGGAACAGAAGGCCTGTGAGATGCAGCAGCCTGGGGTGAATTCAAATTTGCGGCGTTCTTAAGATGGCCGCCGCAGGAAGGAAATGCGTGATGAGCAGACAACCATACAGAGAGCATACACGTAAAATATCGATCGGAAATGTCGTGATCGGCGGAGGCAATCCCATTGCCATTCAGTCGATGACCAATACCAGAACGGATGACGTTGAGGCTACGGTTGCCCAGATTCTTCGCCTGGAGGAAGCCGGATGCGACATTGTGCGCTGTACTGTGCCGGATGAAAAATGTGCAAGGGCACTGGCAAAGATCAAGGAGCGCATTCATATTCCGCTGGTGGCTGATATCCACTTTGATTACCGGATGGCGATCGCCGCTATGGAAAACGGGGTGGATAAGATCCGTATCAATCCCGGCAACATCGGAGGGGAGGAGCGCATCCGGGCTGTGGTCAGCTGTGCGAAGGAACGCAATATTCCCATCCGGGTGGGAGTGAATTCCGGATCTCTGGAGAAAAATCTGGTGGAGAAATACGGAGGCGTCACGCCGGAGGGGCTGGTGGAGAGCGCACTGGATAAGGTTTCCATGGTGGAAAACTGCGGCTATGACAATATTGTCATCAGCATCAAGTCCTCTGACGTTCTGACCTGTGCAAGGGCACATGAGCAATTGGCACAAAGAACGGATTATCCTCTGCATGTAGGGATTACAGAAGCGGGAACCACTTACGGCGGCCTCATTAAGTCATCGGTTGGCCTCGGCATTATTCTGTACCAGGGGATCGGGGATACCATTCGTGTTTCCTTATCCGGAGACCCGGTGGAGGAAGTGAAGGCGGCAAAAGGGATTTTGAGGGACCTCAAGCTTCGGACAGAGGGCATAGAGGTGACATCCTGTCCAACATGCGGCAGAACGAAAATCGATCTCATCGGTCTGGCCTCCCGGGTCGAGGAGATGGTGCAGAAGTATCCCTACAGCATCAAGGTTGCGGTGATGGGCTGCGCAGTCAACGGACCCGGTGAGGCAAAAGAGGCCGATATCGGCATTGCCGGAGGCAATGGTGAGGGGCTTTTGATCAGGAAGGGAGAAGTGATCCGCAAGGTTCCGGAGGATCAGCTTCTGGAA
>CAYXAN010000228.1:0-3677 GCA_964461705.1 uncultured Sarcina sp.
TTCTTCGTGCCGCAGGAACAATACTGCGCAGGATATCCTGCAAACGCTTTTCCTGGTCCTCTTTTCTTTCCACCATGTCATCCTTCTTTACCGGAAGGCTCTGCAATGAAAACGTGCAGACAGAGCTTCCGGCTCCTTCTCAAACAATCCCTGTATGCTGCAGCTGCTATTTCCCGGACAACGGATCCTCATCTAAGGCACCGTTCCTCTCAATGGTCACAGAGGCTTCCGCAGGCAGCGGTCCCGACCCGTTCACGGCATGCTGATGGCAAAACAGATGATCCTGGCAAAATTCATAACTGCTCTGACATTTGGAGCAGTATCGGAATTCGGCAGTAGGGTCGTCCAGCTCGGTCTTCCCGCAGATCGCACAGCGATGCCTTGCCACTGAATAACCCGGCCGCATCTTGGATGCAGTCTGCGGGGAGTCCTGCGCTCCTCTTTGCACAGCCCGTCTGAACTCACTTCTTCGCCTGATTTCTCCCGGTGAAAAACGCTTCAGCTTTTTCCCCCGCAGCCAGAAAATCATGAAATTGGCAAGCGAGGCCACCATGGAAATACACAGGAATAAGCCCTTCCATTTCTCATATCCGGATACAACGATAAAATATCTGGCGGCATTTACAAAATCATGAAGGATCACAATGCCGTAGACAACAATCATCCACTTTACCTTGATGGGAATAATAAACCACAGCAACACCACCGCATCCGGAAAGGTCAAAGCATACGCCAGAAAGATCGACGTTGACACATAATAGGTGCTGAAATACCTGCCGATCGCCTCATTCAGCACGATAAGCTCCGCCGATGCATCACCGTAGCCTTGAAATCCGATCCACAGAACTGCGCCTGCCGCAAAGGCTCCCACAATGGTAAGGCCGATCCCGGTCCAGATATAGGCATTGTACTCTCTGATCCCCCAGGTTCTTTCCAAGGAGGTTCCGATGGAATAATAGAACAGCATCGCAATGAGGATAAAGAAAATATTGCTGGAATCCGGAGGCACCAGCACCCATGTGATCAGCCTCCAGATCTGTCCGTGCAGAATCTCATACGGATTCAATGTCAGATAATCCAGGAAAGCAGAGTTGACATACTGCAGGAGATACCCGAAGCCGTAACACAGAATAATCACCAGTGACAGATTCGGAATGGCAAATCTATCCAGAAACCGGCTGAACAGGCTTCGTTTGTGTTGTTGTCCGTGATGAAAGTTATCCATTCGTGTGAAATCCTCGCTGAAATTCCAGCCGCCCGGATGCAGCAATGCCGCATGCACCCGCGGCCATCAAAGTTTCACTAAAGAATACTTCACATAAGCCGTTCTTCGCAAGTGCATCGGCCTCCATGTGAACTGATTTCACACATTTTTAAGCTTTTGTCGGGGACGCCTGCGTTGCGTTTGTTGTAAACCCGTTTTATAATCCGTAGCGATGCACAACGATCGGATTTACATAAATATAGGTAGTAACGGACACAGGAGTAAACCACGTGATTTCTAATGATTATACCCTTGGAATTGATATCGGATCCACCACCGTCAAGGCTGTACTGCTGGATTGTGACAGAGAGCTTTTGTTCGACAGCTATCGCCGTCATCATGCCCGGATTCGCGAGACACTTCATGATATTTTGGAGGATATTTTTCAATCATTCGGCAATATCCGGATTCATCCTGTCATCACCGGCTCCGGAGGGCTGTCTCTGGCTGATCATCTGGAGATTCCTTTTGTCCAGGAGGTGGTGGCGGAGGCGGCCGCCATCGAATCCATTGCTCCTTTGACAGACGTCGCCATTGAGCTGGGCGGTGAAGATGCCAAGATCATTTATTTTGAAAACGGCAATGTAGAACAGCGCATGAACGGCACCTGTGCCGGCGGTACCGGCTCCTTTATCGATCAGATGGCCTCTCTTCTGCAGACGAATGCCGCGGGACTGAACGAATACGCCAGACACTATGAATCGCTCTACACCATCGCCGCCCGCTGCGGAGTATTTGCCAAATCCGATATACAGCCCCTGATCAACGATGGGGCCCGAAAGGAGGACCTTGCCGCCTCGATTTTTCAGGCTGTTGTCATCCAGACCATTTCCGGCCTCGCACAGGGCAAGCCCATCCGCGGTCACGTTGCTTTTCTCGGCGGTCCTCTTCATTTCCTTACCGAGCTGAAGGCCGCCTTTGTGCGGGAGCTTTCTCTGGATGAGGAGCACACCATTGATGTGAAGAATTCTCACCTGTTTCCCGCCATAGGCTCTGCCCTTCAGGCAAAGGAGGATCATTCGTTCCTTATGGATGAGCTTCTGGACAAAACCTCCCGTCCCCTGCAGATGGAGTTCGAGGTTCAGCGCATGGAGCCTCTGTTTGCGGACAAGACGGCCTATGCTGAATTTTGTTCCCGCCATGCCTCCAGCAAGGTGGAAACCGGTGAGCTCTCTTCCTATCGCGGGAATGCCTTCCTTGGCATTGATGCCGGCTCCACCACGACAAAGCTCGCTCTGATCGGCGAAAACGGTCAGCTCCTGTGGTCCTTTTACTCCTCCAACAACGGCTCCCCGATTCACACTGCCGTCCGCGGCATCACGGACCTTGCCGGCAGACTTCCCTCCGATGTCCGAATCGCGGGGGGATGCTCCACCGGCTACGGCGAAGCACTCTTGAAGGCCGCCTTCAAGCTGGACTGGGGCGAGGTGGAAACCATCGCGCACTACTATGGCGCATCCTATTTTAACTCCGGGGTGGACTGTATTCTGGATATCGGCGGACAGGACATGAAATGCATCCGCATTCGAAACGGGGCGGTAGATTCTGTCACACTCAATGAGGCCTGCTCCTCCGGCTGCGGTTCATTCATTGAAACCTTTGCCAAATCCCTGGATTATTCCGTGGAGGATTTTGCAAAGGCCGCCCTGTTTGCAGAAAACCCGATTGATCTTGGCACCCGCTGTACTGTCTTCATGAATTCACGGGTAAAACAGGCTCAGAAGGAGGGAGCAACCGTCTCGGATATCTCAGCAGGACTTGCCTATTCTGTCATCAAGAACGCGCTGTTCAAGGTGATGAAGGTCTCCTCTGCCGCAGAGCTTGGAAAAAATATCGTGGTGCAGGGAGGTACCTTCTATAACGATGCTGTTCTCCGTGCCCTGGAGCTGATCTCCGGGGGCAATGTTACCCGTCCTGATATTGCCGGTATCATGGGCGCTTTTGGTGCTGCTCTGATTGCCAGAGAGCGCTATGATGAGGCTTCCCCCTCTCCCATGCTGAGTCTTCGGGAAATGGAGGATCTCACCTTCAGGACAACCATGAAAAACTGCGGCAAATGCAGCAACCAATGTCGCCTGACGGTCAACCATTTCAGTGACGGCCGTCAGTTCATTTCCGGCAACCGCTGTGAAAGAGGCCTGGGGCTTGAAAAAACCGACAACGGGATTCCCAATATGTACCAGTACAAGCTGAAGCGCCTGTTCCGCTACAAGCCCCTGACGCAAAAGGAGGCCGTCCGCGGCACGGTCGGCATCCCCCGGGTTCTGAATATGTACGAGGACTATCCCTTCTGGGCGGTCTTTTTTGCAAGCCTTCGTTATCGGGTGATCCTCTCGCCGCTTTCCACTCATGCAATTTATGAAATGGGCATTGAATCCATTCCCTCCGAATCGGAATGCTATCCTGCCAAAAT
>CAYXAN010000229.1:0-3644 GCA_964461705.1 uncultured Sarcina sp.
CTTTTTCGTGCCTCCTGAACATATTTAACAAAATACTCGGCCCATACAGAATAATACTCCGGCTTCAGCTTTCCGCCGTTGCATCTGCAGCTGTTTGTTTTCATCCATGCCGGCGGACTCCAGGGGGTGGCAATTACATCCAATTCGGTTCCTGACGTATTTTCAGCACACCGTATCATTTTGAAAACCGTATTTTCCTCGTGTTCCAATGAAAAAGAAGACAATGCAGCATCAAGGGGCTCGATATAGTCATAGGGGGCCTCTGAAAAATCGCTGCTGTTAATGGAAATACGGCAAAAATGATAGCCCAGTCCCTCCTTTGAAAAATACTTTTCAAGGACCTCCTCCCGTGTCCGGGCATCCATTTTCTGCAGATTAATCGCTGCGGACTCCGTCATTGCTCCCCCAAAGCCAAGTATCGTCTGATACTCGACCTCCGGATAAACATTGATGGCCTGTGAATCCTTGACAGACATTTTCATAGTAGGATCAAAGCCGCCCTTTTCCTCACGTTCTTCATAATCCTCCCGCTCCGTCATAAATAAAACCGGCTCGCGCTTTTGAAAAAAACACTTTTCTTTCACCGTTGAATACACTGTAATCTGATTTTCCAAGCTGATCCTCCCTAAGCCTTTACCGCTCCGGCTGTAACACTTGATACAAACTGTCTGCTGAAGAAAAAGAAAATGAACAAGGTAGGCAAAACCGAAACGAAGGTGGCCGCCAATATCATGGAATAATCCGATATATAGACGCCGAATAAATTCCGCAGGGCAATTTGAATCGTCCGTGTCTGGGCCTTCTGTAAAACAATCAACGGCCATGTAAAATCGTTCCACTGTGCCATAAAGGTGATAATTCCTAATGTTGCCAGCGGCGTTTGCAGAAGCGGCAGCACAATTCTCCAGAACTGCCTCCAATAGTTGCAGCCATCGATTTTGGCTGCCTCGAGCATTTCGTCCGGAATGATCGCTTCCACATTCTGTTTCATCCAGAAAACGCTGAATGCCGTTGCCAGATTGGGCAGCATAACGCCAAGTCTTGTGTTCAACAGCTGCAGCCGATTGATCAGAATATAATTGGGTACAATCGAAAGCTGCTGCGGCACCATCATCGTCCCAAGCACCAGCAGAACAATAAGCTTCTGCCCCTTGAAATGGAGCTTTCCGATTGCAAAAGCAGACATGGAGCTGATCAGCAGCACGGATATTGTCACTGCTCCGGCCACAATAAATGAATTTTCAATTGCCTGAAAAAATGCAATCTTTTCAAAAGCATTCCGCAGATTCTCCGCAAAATGGGTTCCTAATGTCAATACCGGTGGAAATTTGTTGACGTCGGAGGTTTTGTTGGTTCCGATTACAAGCATCCAGTAAAAAGGAAATACCGCAAGTACACATGACGCAAGCAAAAACAGATACATCATCGTGCGGCCTAAGCTCATCCTTCTGTTTGTCATGATTACTCCTTAATCCGATTCGTCAGTACAGTATTAATAAAGGAAATCAGCATAATGATAAAAAACAACGCCCACGCAATGGCGCAGGCATATCCAAAATTTGACCTGGAAAATGCCTCTTCATAGAGAAGAACCGAAATCGTAAGTCCTTGTCTGTTGGAACCGCCGGATGTTCCGTTGAACAGAAGCGGCTCAGTGAAAATCTGCATTCCGCCTATGGTTCCTGTAATTACGGTAAACAAAATTACTTTTTTTATCTGCGGAATCACAACGCTTACGAACTGGCGAAGCTTCCCTGCTCCGTCAATCGTTGCCGCCTCCAGCAAATCTTCCGATACGCCCTGCATCGCAGACAGGTACATGATGCTGTTGTATCCCGTCCAGCGCCAGATGATCATGACAGAGACAGCAATATATGTTCCAAGCTGTGAGGTGTTCCAGTAAATTGCGGAAAATCCCAGTCTTTCCAGCAAATAGTTTAATATTCCATACTGATTTCCGAAAATAGAGCCAAACACCAGAGAAACCGCCACGGTAGAGGTCAAGTACGGCATAAATATGCTCATCTTCATTGCCTCTCGTCCTCGAATTTCCTTCTGATACAGGAAATAAGCAATGATAAGCGCCAAAAGCAGCTCCGGAACCGTCGACGTAACACATAAAACAGCAGTATTTAAGAATGCCTTTGTGAAATAGCTGTCTTCCAGCAAAAAGAAGTAATTCTCCAGTCCGACGAATTCCTTCTCTGAAATCAGATCCCAATCAAAAAAAGAAATATAGCCGGAATAAATAAGCGGCCACACGGCAAATACAGCAAAAATAATCAAAAACGGCACCATAAAAAGCCATCCTGCCCATTGTTCCTTTTGCTTTGCTGTCATCTTACACTTCATGCTGATCTTCTCCCTTCAATGAATGAAGATGGATCGCGTCAACAGGACTGCCGTGCGTCACGAGAATGCTGCGGAAGGCGTCCCCGTACCGAAGGCCCGGCACAGCAGCCCTGCTGAAAATCAACGCATCAGTCTGTCTATTTCAGTCAACGCCTGATTCCAGCTTTCTTCGCTGGCCTGTGTTCCGTTTTCTACCCTCGATGCTGCATCTTTCATAATTTCCAGCACATCCTTGGAATAAATCCCCTCGTACGCCGGCTGCAGCTCTGTTGCGCTTTGACTGAACATCTGCGCACTTGGTGCATTGTTGAAGAATTCATCAACGGTATTCTTAAATTCATCCATTTCATAAACACCGACCGCTGACGGGAACAATTGATTCGAAACGTAAGAGGAATATTGTCCCTCTGTGGACAGGGCACTCGAAATGAATTCATACGCTTCATCCGGATGTTCTGCTGCAGCCGGGATGCAGGCAAAGGAACCTCCCCAGTTTCCGCCGCCTTCAGGCAAATATGCCAGATCCCAGTTGCCAGCATTGTCTGCTGAATAATTCTTAATATGTGTAAGCATCCATGCCGGACAAAGCTGAGCCGCCAGTGTTCCGTCTCCGAGTGCAGTCGACCATTCCGAAGACCACAGCTGCATGTTTGCCGATATATTTGTATCTACCGCTTTTACTGCATAGTCCCAGGCCTTTTTTACCTGCTCGTTGGTCTCAACAATCAGATTGTCCTCTTCGTCAAAAAATTTTTCTGTCCCCTGTCCTACCATGACCTGGAACAAATAGGCCGCATCGTTAACAATGTAGCTCCCGGTCGCATCCTTTATCGTCTCTCCTGCCGCAATAAAGTCGTCCCAGCTGGACAGCATTGCACTGACCTCGTCGCGATCTGTGGGCAGTCCTGCCTGTTCAAAAATATCTGTGCGATACGCAAGGAGAATCGGACCGATATCCGTCGGGAGGCCAAACAGCTGAGTTCCATCGGTTGACAAAGCCTGTTGCCACTTCCACGGCAAATAATCATCCTCCATGTCTCCTGCTCCGTAATCCAGCAGATTTGTCCACAAATCAGGAGACTGCTTGAAGCTTTCCAGACTGTCACATTCTACCCACACCGCATCCGGCAATCCGGCTCCGGCTGAAAGCGCGGTCTTCAGATTGGCAATCAAAGCCTCACTGTCCGCGGTTACCATCTCGATCTGACAAGAAGGGTGCTGGGTGTTCCACTCCTCAATTGTATATCGTCAAGCAAAAGTCCGCAAAGTTGTCATGAAAATTCCCTCTTTTT
>CAYXAN010000230.1:0-3613 GCA_964461705.1 uncultured Sarcina sp.
CGGCGCTGTATATGATAAAGGCGGGCATGAAGGAGGCACTGGAGCAGTACGTTCAAAACGGCGGCATTCTGATCACTACCTTCATGAGCGGCATTGTGAACGAGTCGGACAATGTCTATCTTGGCGGTTATCCCGGACCGCTGCGGAAGCTAGCGGGCGTATTTGTGGAGGAGATTGACGCGCTTGCGCCCGAGCAGCGGGGAAAGGTCACCCTTACGGACGGCACGGAAACAGAGTGCAGCCTCCTGTGCGATCTGATGCATACGGAGGGCGCCGAGGTGCTGGGCTCCTACGCCAGCGACTTCTATGCAGGGATGCCGGCAATTACAAGGAACACCTTTGGAAAGGGTGCGGTTTACTATATCGGAACGCAGCTTGCACCGGAGGGACTTGCGAAGATCCTGAATCAGGTGATGGAGCAGGCCGGAACGGAGCCGGCCATCCCGGAGGAGACCGGACTGGAGATTACCTGCCGGGAGGGTGACGGAATCCGGCTGTATTTCGTCATGAATCTCTCCGATGGGGCCAAGACCCTGCCGAAGAGCCTTGCCGGGAAAACAGACCTTCTTGGCAAAAATGCGGTCTGCGAGGACACCGTGCTGCAGAAGTGGGATGTCCTGATCCTGCAGGAGAATATTCAGGAGAACGGGGATTAACAGAAAATATGCTGATGGGAATCGCATTAAAGGATTTTGAAAGCTGGCCGCTGGAAAACTGTGCGATCCGAGTCATTGAACTGAAGGACGGAAAGATGCACCTGCTGGATAAGCAGCCGGTGTAAGGGCGGTCTGTGTAAGATCACTTTATATAAGTATATAAGCGGAAGGGAACACGGAAGAGCTTCGTGTTCCCTTTGTTTGATTGGTATAACCGGCGGTCGTTATACCAGTCCCACCGCATCCTCCACGGGAAGGGAAACGACGACGCCCTTTGCGGGGGTGTTGAGCCCGCAGGATTCGACGATTGCCTGCATGACCGCTGCCTTCTTGTCGGCGGGGATGATGATCATGACGAAATCCTGCTCCTCCTGCCCGTCAAAGCCAAGGTAGGAAACGGTGTCTTCCCCGATGCGGCGTCCGTGAAGCACGGTGCCGCCTCTGGCGCCGACCTCCCGGGCGGCATTGACCACATCATCGCTGTGGCCGGATGCCACGCTGACCCACAGGAGGTGGTAACGGGGAGCTTGTGCAGACGCGGAAGCACCGGTCGTTTCAGAAGGATTTGAGGTAGGATTGAGATTCATGTCTTTTGTCATAGCGTGTGCACCTGTTTCGTTTGCTGCATTGGCCGGCGGCTGCGCGTTCCCTGCCGGATCTGTTCTGCCGGTTGTCAATAGCTGCACCAGGGCGCCCTGTGCGGCGTTCAAGGGAAGGGAGACGGCAATGCCGGTTCCTCTTCGCCCATAGGCCAGCGCCCGGTTCATTCCCTCGAAAATTTCCCGGACGCGAGAACGGGTGACATAGCCGACGGTGAGAATCCGCGTATTGTCGCCCAAACCTAAAATGTCCAGAAATTCTGTAGGAGCCGTCCCCCTGGCACGGATTTCACACAAAAGCGGCGCACCGTGGGCATGAAACAGCTCTGCCACGTGCCGCTCCGCCTCCTCGTTGGTGATGGAAAGAAGAAGACGCAGTGAAGCCTTTGAGGTCTGTACGGAAGCCTGCTGCCCGGCAGATTCCGGCTGGGCACCGGATTTCGCGCTCGGACGACCGGGCAGCGGAAGATCAAATTTACCGATCATATCAATCACTCCTTACTATGCGGCAACAACAGGAAACCCGGCAGCGGAAATCCGGCAGGCGCTCTGCTGCGACTGCGCCGGGAGGGGCCGTCAGGCATCCTCGAGGATCAGGATGGTATCGTCAAAGTGTGCAGGAAGGGCGGCCCGCTGCGCTGCTGCCTTTCGATTATACAAAAGTCCCATGATCTGGATGGCAATCAGGGGTGCCAACGCGACCAGCGCCACCACGCCAAAGGCGTCGGTGACGATATTGCCGCCCACCGCTTCACAAGCACCCATGGCAAGGGGCAGCAGGAAGGTGGATGTCATAGGACCGCTGGCAACACCGCCGGAATCGAAGGCAATGCCGACAAAAACCGAGGGGACATAACGGCTCATGATAAGAGCCGCCGCATAGCCGGGGATCAGAATCCAGTAAATGCTGATGCCGGTGAGAACACGGACCATGGCCAATGCCACGGCGCATGCAACACCTGCCTGAAGAGCCAGATTCATCGAGCTGCGGGAGATCATTCCGCCGGTGATTTCCTCCACCTGCTCGTTCAGCACCTGCACGGCGGGCTCGGCCTTTACGATGTAATATCCGATGAGAATCCCGATGGGGATCAGAATCCACGAGGTGCCGCTTTGGGCAATGCCGCTGCCTAGAAGGTTGCCGACAGGGGCAAAGCCGACGTTTACACCGGTCAGAAACAGGATCAGACCGATGATGGTGTACGCAAAGCCCATCAGCATGCGGATGATCTTATTCTTCTTATAATGATGCGTCAGAAACTGGAACAGGAAGAAGACACCGACGATGGGAAGTGTACTCCGCAGAACATCAGAGGTGTATTCCGGAAGCTCCTGAATAAACTGCAGGGCAACATCTTGTGTGGTAAGGACAGGCGCCAGCTTCACGGCATTGTAGCTGGCCTCCGAAGGGTGATAGAAAATGCCCAGCAGCATAACCATGAGGATGGGGCCGATGCTGCACAATGCGATGAGACCGAAGCTGTCGCTGCTGCCGTCCTTGCTGCTGCGGACACTGGAAAAGCCGATGCCGAGGGCCATGATAAAGGGAACGGTCATGGGACCGGTGGTGACGCCGCCGGCGTCAAAGGCAACCGCCAGAAAATCCTTCGGAACGAAGAAGGACAAAAGGAACAAAAGAAGATACAGAATCAGCAGCATCCTGGAGAGCGGAATCTTAAAGAGAATGCGAAGCACCGCGACGGCTGTGAAAACACCCACGCCGACCGCGACGGTCCAGATCAGCACCGCGTTGGGAATGGCAGCCACCTGATTGGCCAGAACCTGCAGATCCGGCTCCGAAATGGTGATCAGTGCACCGATGAGGAAGCAGATGAAGGCGGCCGCGGCAATGCTCTTTTGCCGGACGATCTTACCGCCGATGCCCTGGCCAAGGGGCGTCATGGAAATCTCCGCACCCAGCTGGAAAAAGCCCATTCCGATGATGAGCAGGACAGCACCCATGAGGAACAAGGCGGTGGTGCCGATGCCCATGGGAACCACGGTCATACTGAGAACCAGCACAATGATGGTGATGGGAAGGACGCTGGAGAGGGCTTCTTTGGTTTTCTCTTTTAGCTTTTCGTTCATGGGACTCCTTGCTGATGTGGGATGAACGGAGGAAACTCCGCTTCTGTCATTTTAACATATGAAAAGGAAGGAATTGCGGACGCCAAGAAATCTTAACAGACTTTTCAGAAACGCAGGCCACAGAACCCATCGCCGGCCGGCGTCTGTACGGCAACAAATGCCGGTGACTTTCCTGCGGCAAAACACTGGCTGCGAAATATCGGCTGCGGCTCCGTCAGGTATCACAAAAGCTCCGGCTCTGAATCCTGTGAACTCAGTCCCGGAGCTTTC
>CAYXAN010000231.1:0-3600 GCA_964461705.1 uncultured Sarcina sp.
AAAATATAAAACAATATATTAAATATTTTATATATTATAATAAATGAGTAATGCCCCATCGGCGGCTACATTGTCGGTACCGGCGAATGCGTTGCCAATGCCGCCGTTCGTTTGACAAGCCCGGGGCTTGGAAAAGAGGTGGGTGCCTCCTTGGATGTTCTGCCTCAGCTGTATCAGGGCTTCTTTATGGGACCCACTGTCACCGCAAGTGCGCTGAAGGGGGCGATTTTTGCCGCCAACGTCTATGAACGGCTGGGCTTTGATGTCCTGCCGAACGGCTCCGAGGATCGGCACGACATCATTCAGGCAATCACCTTCCACAAGCCGGAGGGGGTCATCGCCTTCTGTCAGGGCATACAGGCAGCCTCTCCGGTAGACAGCTTCGTGTCCTGCGAGCCTGCGCCGATGCCCGGCTATGATTCAGATGTCATCATGGCTGCCGGAGCCTTTGTGTCCGGCTCCTCTATTGAGCTGTCCGCAGACGGGCCCCTGCGGGAGCCCTACACGGTTTTCTTTCAGGGTGGTCTGACCTGGCCCCATGCCAAGCTCGGCATTCTCAAAACGCTGCAGAACATGGCGGATCGGGGACTGATAACGCTGCCGTAGCTGCCGCACAAGGCCTCGGCGCCCGGTCGGCGGATCGGCTGTGGCCTGCCGCAAGAGTCTTTCGGCAGGTCATAATTAACATGCCTTGATTAAGAAACGTGAAATCAGTACAATAAAAGGCGGACTTCTGCTTCCGGAGAGGCTGGAATGGGAGTCGAATGAATTATGTCATCAATGCAGTAAACGATGCAGCCGCCCAGGCGGCAGCAAGCAGACCGTTTTCGGCGAATCCGGGAGGAGGCAGGACAGACAGCGGAACCACCGGCGGAGCTGCCGGCAATACCGGAAGGGGGCTTCCTGCGGAAATGCCCTATGAGCGGTTTGAGGCCTACGGAAAGGAGGCGCTGTCCAACTCCGAACTTCTTGCCATTCTTCTTCGCTCCGGCACAAGACAGGAGCCTGTGACCGAATTGGCCAGGCACCTCCTGCAGTTGGGAAACGGAGACGGAAGCTCTTTGTCCGTCCTCCATACGCTCAGCAAAGAGGAATTGCAGAGGATTCCCGGGATTGGCTCCGTAAAGGCCACCCAGATCCAATGTCTTCTGGAGCTCTCCAGGCGACTGGCAAGGGAATCGGCCTGCATCCACGGAGCGCGTCTTGTCTGCAGTAATCCGCAGGTGGTGGCCGGCTACTATATGGAATCCCTTCGTCATGAGGAACAGGAGCGTGTCGTGGCATTGTTTCTGGACAACCGCCTGACCCTAATTCGTGAGGAGACCATGGCCATCGGCACGAATGATGCGGCCTTGTGCTCCACAAGGGATATTTACCGGCAGGCTCTGCAGGCCGGCGCGGCAGCGCTTCTGGTACTGCACAATCATCCCAGCGGAAAGCCGGACCCTTCTCAACAGGACATTCTCCTGACAAGAAAGCTGGCGAGTGCAGGGAATCTGATGGAAATCCGCCTGGTGGATCATATTATTATCGGTGACAGATGCTATTGCAGTCTGAAGGAAAACGGCCTGCTGCAGCTGCCGCGGGAAGGTACAGCATAAAGACTGACCTCTGCTTTCTGCACGGTGCATTCGGCAAAGGAATTCTCCGGACAGGGCAGAGGCAGTGTTTTGAGGAAAGGATCTATGTCTATATTCGGCAGAAGACGCCGGGGAATCGGCGAGGTTCGTGAGCAGGAGGAATTCCACGATCCCGGCGTGATGAACAATGCGTATGCTGTGGATCTTGGAACCTGCAATATTAAGATCTACAACGCGTCAACGGATCGCATCATTGCGCAGAAAAATATGATCGCGGTCAAGAACAAGAAGACCATGATTGCCTACGGCGACAATGCCTATGAGATGTTTGAGCGGGCTCCCGCCAACATTCGGGTCAGTTATCCCATGAACAGCGGTGTCATTGCGGACATCCGCAACATGGAGCTTCTTATGAAATCCTTCATGCGGGACGAACAGCGGGGGACGATGCATCCTGCTGACTTTTTCGTTGCTGTCCCCACGGATGTCACAGAGGTGGAGCGGCGCTCCTTCTATGACCTGATTGCGGATGCCGGCATCAAGGCAAGACGCATCATGGTTGTCGAAAAGGCTCTGGCGGACGGTCTCGGCCTTGGCATAGACGTTAAAACGGCACAGGGCGTTCTTGTGGTGGACGTCGGCTTTGACACCACAGAGATCTCCATTCTCTCTCTTGGCGGCATTGTGCTGTCCAAGCTCATTAAGGTGGGCGGCCGCCAGTTCGATGCCAATATCGTCAGTGCGGTCCGCCGGGAGTTCAATCTTGTCATCGGGATGAAAACTGCGGAGACCATTCGTCTGTCCTTTGGCGACAGAGAGAACACCTCCGATGTATGCACCATTTACGGCCGCGATATCGTCACAGGTCTGCCTATGGAGCGGAGTCTGTCCCGGGACTTCATCGAGGATACGCTTCTCGACAATTTCCGGACCATTGTTGACAACGTGAAAGTCCTTCTGGAAAGGACTCCGCCGGAGCTGTCCGCTGATATCTATCGCCATGGCCTGTTTCTGACGGGAGGTGCCAGCCAGGAGGAAGGGCTCGCCGATCTTCTGGGCAGTGAGGTCAAGCTGGATGTCAATGTGGCGGATGCGCCTATCAATACGGTTGCTCTCGGTCTGGCGCAGGTAATCAAGAAAATTCAATATCGTCCGTTGGCATATACCATTGAAGGGTTGGGTAAATGAGCTCAGGTCCCATCAAGAGAAGAGAGCCGCTGCACATTCACATTCCTGCACGGTATCTTCTTCTGCTGACCAGTGCCTTGTGTGTTGGTCTGATTCTAATTACATATTACACGGATCTTTTAACCGGCCCCTTATCCGGTTTTGCGAGTTATGTCGTGGTTCCGCTGCAGAACGGCGTCAGCAAGGCAGGGGAGTGGATCGTTGACCGCAGGCAGCTGGTCACCGACATGGAAACGCTTCAGGCCGAAAACGCTCAGCTGAAGGCTGCAAATGAAGAGCTGACCGCCACCAACCGCGAACTGGAGCAGGAAAAGCATGAGCTTTCCCAGCTCCGGGAGCTGTACCAGCTGGACGGATCCTATGCAGATGAGCCCAAGATCGGGGCACGCATCATTGCCAAGGAAAACGGCAGCTGGTATCATACCTTCACCATCAACAAGGGAACGAACGATGGCCTGACATTGGATATGAACGTTCTGGCAAAGGGCGGACTCGTCGGCAGGATTACCTACATCGGCGCCGACTGGGCAAGAGTGCAGGCCATCATTGACGATGATTCCAACATCTCCGCCACCGTTCAGCGAACGCAGGACAATCTGATTGTGTCCGGCGATCTTACGCTGTACGAAAACGGAGAGATCTCCTTTGAGGAGCTGTCGGATCCGGAGGATAACGTAAAGGTGGGAGACAGCGTTGTCACATCCAACATCAGTGACAAATATCTGTCCGGCATTCTCATCGGCTATATCAGTGAAATTAATGCTGACCCCAATCAGCTGACCAAATCCGGGAGGCTCACGCCGGCTGTGGATTTTGCACGACTGGATACCGT
>CAYXAN010000232.1:0-3594 GCA_964461705.1 uncultured Sarcina sp.
GCCCAGCACGCCAAATGGCTGAAGGTGTGCCGCCAGCTGCCCTGGCGGCAGTCCATCGCCTCCCTGAACTATATCCTGTCCTCCAACGTGTGGCAGCAGGACCACAACGGCTTCACCCACCAGGACCCCGGCTTCCTGGATCACGTGGCCAACAAGAAGGCAGACGTGGTGCGGATGTATCTGCCCCCCGATGCCAACTGCCTGCTCTCCTGCTTCGCCCACTGCATCGCCAGCCGGAACTATGTGAACGTGCTGATCACGTCCAAGCACCCCCGTCCCCAGTGGCTGACCATGGAGCAGGCCGTGAAGCACTGCACGCAGGGCATCGGCATCTGGGAGTGGGCCTCCAATGACCAGGGACAGGAGCCGGATATCGTCTTTGCCTGCGCAGGGGAGACTCCGACACTGGAGGCACTGGCAGCGGTCAGCATCCTGAACGAGGAGATGCCGGAGCTGAAGGTTCGCTTCATCAACGTGGTGGATCTGTTCAAGCTGCAGCCCTCCAGCGAGCATCCTCACGGTCTCACCGATGAGGAATACGATATGCTCTTTTCCAGGGATAAGCCGGTGATTTTCAATTTCCACGGCTATGCAGGCCTGATTCACGAGCTGACCTACCGCCGTCACAACAACCGTCTGATTCATGTGCGCGGCTATAAGGAGGAGGGGACCATTACGACTCCCTTTGATGTTCGCGTGCAGAATGATATCGACCGTTTCCATCTGGTGCAGACAGCGTTGCAGAATCTGCCGCAGCTTGGCAATAAGGGAGCCTATCTGTACCAGAAGATGAGCGATAAGCTGGTGGAGCATAAGCAGTACATTCATGAGTACGGAATGGATCTGCCGGAGGTCGCCGGTTGGAAATGGAAGGATCGCTGATGTAAGGCCAAGGGCGGAAGCCTCCTTTAAAAATGACAGTTTCAAAATGACAGGAAAAGGCCCGGGATATGTATGGATCCCGGGCCTTTTCCCATGGTGCGCCTGACGGAGGTGCTTATCCACGAAGGAACCGCCGCTGGGCTGCAGCGGCGGTTCCTTCGTGAATAAAAGAAAATAGAGAATATGTATAGTAAGCGGCTCCGCGGAGAACCGCATTACTACCTAAGGGGATGCTCCGGATACAGGTCCGGATGCGGGCTACCGGCCGGATGCACCGTAGTTGGAGAGCACGCGGGCGGAGGGGTCGTTGACGTTGCAGCCCTCCCAGCTCTTGTTGGGCATCCAGAAATCCGGAATCATCTGGCTTTGTCCGGGGTAATATTTCTCGAACAGCTCACGATACAGAAGAGATTCCTTGGTAAAAGGCATGGCGTGGGTGTATTGTGCCCGCTTCTGCTCGTATTCCTCATCCGTATACAGGGACTCGGCGTATTCTATGAGATCGTTGCGGAGGGAGTGCCCCACGGCATCGGAGAAGGCGGCCTTCTCGCGCATCAGGATGGATTCCGGAATCAGCTTGTCCTTTTCAAAGGCATGACGCACCAGATACTTGCCGATTCCGTATTTGTTCAGCTTCTTTTCCGGATCGATATGCATGACGTAGTCCACAAAATCCAGATCTCCGAAGGGAACCCGCGCCTCCAGAGAATTCACGGAAATGCAGCGGTCTGCACGGAGGACATCGTAGACGTTGATTTCCCGAATGCGCTTTTCGGCCTCCTTCTGGAAGGCGTCGGCGTCGGGGGCAAAATCCGTGTACTTATAGCCGAAGAGCTCATCTGAGATTTCACCGGTCAAAATGACGCGGATGTCGGTGTTCTCATGAATCCATTTGCACACAAGATACATGCCGATGGAGGCACGGATGGTCGTGATGTCGAACGTTCCGAGGGCGGCGACTACAGGCTCCAGGGCACCGATGACATCCTCCTTCGTGATGATGACCTCATGGTGGTTGGAGTGAATGTACTCGGCCACCTGCCGCGCATACTTGAGATCGATGGCATCAATGTCCATGCCGATGGAGAAGGTCTCCAGAGGCTTGTCCATCAGCTTTGCGGCGGCACCGCACACAAGCGAGGAATCCAGACCGCCGGAAAGGAGGTACCCAACCGGCGCGTCTGCGTCCAGACGCTTTTCGATGCCGCGCATCAGCTTGTCATGGATGTTTGCGGAGATGGTTTCCAAATCATCCTCATGATAATAATCAACGGCCGTCATATCCCGGTATGTGTGAAAAGCTCCGTTTTTGTAATAGCAGCCGGGAGGGAAGGGGAGGATCCTGTCGCACAGCTCCACCAGATTCTTCGGCTCGGAGGCAAACAGAATGACGCCGTCCCTGTCATAGCCGTAATACAGAGGACGAATCCCGATGGGATCCCGGGCAGCGATGTATTCGCCGGTTCTGGCATCATAGATGATCAGTGCATATTCCGCATCCAGCAGGCGGAACATATCGACGCCGTACTCCTCATACAGCGGCAGCAGAATTTCACAGTCACTGTCGGAAACAAATTCATAGCCCCGTCCCTTCAGAGATTCCTTCATCGGCCGGAAGCCGTAGATTTCGCCGTTGCAGACAACAAAGCTCCCGTTTCGCTCAAAGGGCTGCATGCCCTCAGGGGTCAGTCCCATAATGGACAGACGGTTGAAGCCAAGAAACCCGCAGCCGGTGTCTACCAATCGGGAATCATCGGGCCCTCGCGAAATCGTTTTCGCCAGGGCGGCGGCTGCATCATCTCTCCGCGCAGATGCACCGCAATAGCCTAAAATCGAACACATAACATATTCTCCTTCACAGTCCTGCTTATTTATGAACAAACAATGACAACAACGATGAACAACAAAAAGAAGCGGCAAAGAGCTCGTCTCCATCCCCAAAGGTACCTTCCGGATAACGTCCTTGCCGTACCAGCCTCTGTGGATAGAATCACGACCTCTTTGCCGCTTCTTGACAACCCGCATTATTGCGCCGCAGGAGAGCTTTGTCAAGCGGGTTTCTTTCACGGAAAGCATAAAGTTGCGGACACCGGATTCGGACACCTTTGCCGGGACCCGCCGCCGGCTTGCGGCTGAATTGAAATTTATGAAGACGATTCTCGTAAATCAACCAAAGGATAAGTCGTAAGGGAGGAGAATTTTGCGGAATCTGCCGAAAACGCGCCTGAAATGTATTTTTGTATACAAAATTTCTTGACACGTTTTTGGAGCTGTGATAAACCTACCTGCATAAAGCAAAGGCGCTTTGAGACAGGGATACTGGCTCAAGGTGCCTTTTTCGTTTTGTATCTGTTTAGCATCTGGCGATTTCAACGTGAATCGGGCGCCCCGCGGACGGATTCACGATTGAAATTGACAGGTGGGCAAAGTCCGAAGGACCTCTGCCCAGCCACATCGAGGTTTTCCGAAGGAAAATCGAGATGCGGCTGCTAAATAGACTTTGTTTTAAAGAATAAAAGGAGGAATGTAGAGAATGGAAACTATCGTATCGATTCCCGAGATCTATGGAAGCCTTGTTTTCGGCGATCAGGTGATGAAGGAGCGTCTCCCGAAGAATACCTACAAGGCCGTTCACAAGAGCATTAAGAGCGGAAGCCATCTGGAACTGGACGTTGCCAACACCGTAGCGGCGGTGATGAGAACTGGGCCATC
>CAYXAN010000233.1:0-3565 GCA_964461705.1 uncultured Sarcina sp.
CTTGCGTCAGACCATATCCGCCGCCATTTCCTCGTATTGCCTCGTGTACAGCTCGTAATAATATCCCTGCTGCCGCATCAGGCTCCGGTGGGTTCCCTGCTCCACGATCCTTCCGTCCTGCACCACCAGAATCACATCCGCATCCACCACGGTAGAAAGCCGATGTGCAATGACAAAGGAGGTACGTCCCCGGATCACGGTCCGGATGGCATCCTGAATCAGCTTCTCCGTCAGGGTATCGATGGAGGCCGTCGCCTCATCCAGCACCAGAATTCTCGGATCCGCCAGAATGGCTCTGGCAAAGCACAGCAGCTGTTTTTCCCCGGTAGAGAGAAGATCTCCGCCCTCTCCTACCTCGGCGTCCAGTCCGCCCTCCATCTTGCCGATAACAAAATCCGCACGGACCAGCCGCAGGGCCGTCATGATTTCTTCGTCCGCCGCGTCCGGCTTTCCGTAGCGCAGGTTGTCCCTCACCGTCCCGGAGAACAGGTGAGGCGTCTGAAGCACATAGCCGATATTGCTGTGAAGCCACAGCTGAGAGCGCCTTCTTGCATCCTTCCCGTCAATGAGAATCTGACCCGCGGTAGGCTCAAAAAAGCGGCACACCAGATTGACCAGCGTGGATTTGCCGGCGCCGGTCTCCCCTACAATTGCCACATTGGTTCCCCGGGGCACCTTCAGATTGAAGTGCTCCAGCACCATTTCCTCCCCGTCGGGGTAGCGGAAGGATACGTCCCGGAACTCCACATCGCCGTAAAGGGGCTCCCAGTTCTCCTTCCTCGGATGGAAGGTATCGCCGTATTCGGCAATGACCTCCGGGGAATCCGCCACGTCCGATGCCGTATCCAGAAGCCGTGTGAGCCGCTCGATGTTCACCTGAATGCTGATGAACGCAGCGATGGTCTGCACCAGATTCTGGATCGGATCCATCATATTCAGCGCATAGGAAAAGAATACGGACAGGGTGCCGATCGTGATCACGCCGTCCCTGGTGATCCTGCCTCCCTTCCACAGAACCAGCGCCAGCGCGATCGAGCTCATCATCGTGACAAGAGAGGTGAACAGCGCCGAATGGTGCGCTGCCTTCACCGAGGTCTGCCGCATCTTATCCGTATCCTTCTCAAAATCCCTTCGGATTCTGTCCTCCACCACCAGGGTCTTGATGGATCGGGCTCCGGTAATCCCCTCGTTAAAATTTCCGGTGATGGTCGAATTGATCTCCCGGATGCGGCGGTTCAGCACCGTCAGCTTCTTTTGAAATACGGAGATGATCAGCACGGCGACGGGAACCAGCAGAAGGATATACAATGCAAGGCGCGCATTGACCGCCGTCATGATGGCGAATACCGCCAGAATATAGGAGCCGTTCCAGACCATGTCCATCATGCGCCACGCCGCCAGCTCACCGATCTTGCCGCTGTCGCTGATGACCCTGGCATGGATATAGCCCACGTTGTTCTGATTGAAATAGGAAAAGGAAAGCGTCTGCAGATGATTGAAGGCACGGTTTCTCAAATCCCGATTGACATACATTTCCACCTTGCCGCACTGGCAGGTGCTGAAAAAATTGTCCGCCACCTGCAGCAGCAGAACGGCACTGTAGGCCAGCGTAAAGGGCAGAATTTCCTCCAGCGTTCCCTCTGCCACAAAATGGTTCAATGCATAGCTGTTGAACAGGGGAAAGCAGGCGTCCAGCAGGGAGCTTACGGCTCCCAGTACAATATTGACAAATAAAAGCCTCCGATACGGCCTGATATAGGGCCAAAGTCTGGGAAGACCGAAAAAGGGAAGCGATATGTTCCTGCTGTCCTGGCTTTCCATTATGATGTCTCCTGTCCCCTTCCCTCCTGCAGGGTGTCGCCCCCCGACCGGAAGGAGTCCGCCTCCGCCGCTCGTTACAGGCTGCCGGAGGCCTTGCTCTGCCGCACCTGCAGATCGTAGATTCTGCGGTAAATTCCATCCCCTCGCAGCAGCTCTTCGTGGGTTCCCTGCTCTGCCACCCGTCCGCGATCCAGCACAATGATCTGATCCGCATGCATCAGGGTTGTGATGCGGTGCGCAATGAGGATCACCGTGGCATCCCCTGTGTTTTCCTGCAGTGCGCGCCGGATCTGTGCATCCGTCTGTGCATCCACAGCCGAAAGGGAATCGTCAAACACCATGATCGGCGGCCGACGGATAAGCATCTGCGCAATGGCGGTTCTTTGCTTCTGCCCTCCGGAGAGGGTAACGCCGCGCTCTCCCACGTAGGTGTCGTATCCTCTGGCAAAGCGCTGGACCGTGTGATCGAGTCTTGCAATTCCCGCCGCCCTGCGCACCTCGTCCAAATATCTGTGCGGCTGCCCCGGCTCCTCCTCTTCCTTCGTAATGGCGATGTTTTCCTCCAGCGTTCGGGAGAACAGGAACGGCTCCTGCAGAACCATCCCGATGTTTGCGCGAAGATAGCTTCGCCGGATATCCGCAATATCGACCCCGCCGATGGTGATCCTGCCGCTGCCTTCCGGCAGCTCGTACAGATGATCCAGCAGATACATCAGCGTGGATTTTCCGGATCCGGTTCCCCCCAGAATTCCCACCGTCGTTCCTGCCTTCACCGTGAATGTGACATCCTCCAGCACCCTGGCAGAGCCTCCCTCATAGCGGTAGGAAACATGGTCGAACACAATGTCCTGATTCATCGGCGGTGTCAACGCTTCCGGCTTATCCTCCTCCGGTGCTGCGTTCATGATATACCGCAGGCGGTCAACGGAAATCCCGGCCTTGGAGAGGTCGGCAATCACGCGGCCCAGAGAACGCACCGGCCAGGACAGCATCGAATTGTAATAAATGAAGGCAATGTACTGGCCTGCTGTCAGCCTCCCATGCACACACAATACCGCGCCGGCCACCGTTACCGACATCACCTGCAGTCCGGAAACCAGATCACTGGAGCCCCAGAAGGCGGACAAAAGGCGCATCAGATGAACCCACATATCGGTGTAGCCGGTATTTTGCCTTTCAAAGCGCTCCCGCTCATAGATTTCCCTTCCGAAGGCCCGCACCACACGGACGCCGGTCAGATTCTCCTGCGCAATGGCAGAAAGCCTTCCCTCTTCCTCGTCGGCGCGCTCAAAGGCAGTGCCGATGCGCTGATGGAAAAACAGGGAATACATGACAATCACCGGGAAAAAGGCAGCGGACAGGAGCGTCAGCTGCGGCTGCAGCCCCCACATGAAATAAAGCGCCATCGCCATCAGAATGACGATGCGCAAAAGGCTGGTCAGCTGCTCCGAAACGAAATTTTTGATGGTTTCCACATCGGAGGTGCAGCGCTGAATGATGTCTCCTGTGTGGTTTTGGCCGTGCCAGGAAAAGGGCAGCCTTTCGATGTGTGCAAAAAGCTGATCCCGCATCCGCTTCACCAGCTTCTCCGCCCCCATCGTGTTGGTCAGCTTATTCAGATAACGAAACGCATTGGCCAACACTGCCACGGCGACGACCACAAGAGGAATCACCCACAGATGCCGGCGCAGATATGCGCTGCCTCCCAGACTCTCCGTCCATCGCCCAAGGAGACCGGTAAGGT
>CAYXAN010000234.1:0-3544 GCA_964461705.1 uncultured Sarcina sp.
GTCTTGTGATACAAAAGCGTCACATCCGCGCCGCTCTCTACATGCTGCTGCAGCACCTGTTGGAAGTCCTGACGAAAGATCATGTTCCCCGCCGTGATGACCACATAGGGCTGCTGCATCCTCTCCAGGATGTCCAGATTCGACACAAAGGCCGCGACATCCGTATTGTAGATGTCATTCACCTTGCTGTCCTGATTGAAGAGAAGCTGCAGCTTGCCTCTCTTGTTGTTGATGTTGTAGTTTTGTCCGGAGCTAAGGTGCTCGGCCAAAGATCTCGGATTCTGACTCACATAGACCTGAATGCGGTCAATGCTGCTGTTGGACAGGTTGGAAACCGGGAAATCCACAATCCGATACCGTCCAAGGAAGGAAAACGAGCCGATCGGCCGGTAATCCTCCATCCCTGGAATATGATAACGGCCGTTGGAGGCCGTGACGATTCCAAATGCGTTGATCATCTTACTCAACCCCCTTTACATTCTTCGCAACCAGCAGGATCTCCTCGCTGTCCGCACTGCCGACCGCTGCGCCCTTTCCGATGTGCACGTTATTGGCTACGAGCGCTCTTGTCACCTCGGCACCCTCTTCAATCACGGCGCCCGGCATCAGAACCGAATCCACCACCTTCGCTCCGGTCTTGATCTCCACACCGGTAAAAATAACCGAATGCTTCACCTGGCCGTTGATGTGGCAGCCCTGGGTGATATAGGCCACATCGATATCCGCGTCCGGACCGATGTGCTGCGGAAGCTCCGTGGCATCCTCCGTATAGATCTTCCAGGAGTTGTCATCCAGATTGAGGCTCTCCTTATTGTCCAGAAGATCCATATTGGCTTCCCACAGGGAATCAATGGTCCCGACGTCCTTCCAATAGCCCTTGAATTCATACGCCATCAGGGTCTTTCCGTCATTTAAGAGTCTTGGAATGATGTCCTTTCCGAAGTCATGGCTGGAGGTCGTGCTGTTCTTGTCCTCAATTAAGAGCTTGCGGATGGTCTTCCAGGTGAAAATATAGATTCCCATGGACGCCAAATTGGACTTGGGATGTGCCGGCTTCTCCTCAAATTCCGTAATATGGCCGTTTCCGTCCGTGTTCATGATACCGAAGCGGCTGGCCTCCTTTTGCGGAACACCGATCACGGCAATGGTGGCATCCGCCTTGTTCTCCTTGTGGTAGGACAGCATCTTGTCATAGTTCATCTTATAGATGTGGTCACCGGACAGGATCAGAAGATACTCCGGCTCGTACTGATCGATGAAGTCGATGTTCTGTGAAATCGCATCCGCCGTGCCTCGATACACATTCAGATTGGCGTCTGCCTTTTCCCTGGGAGGGAGGACAAACACGCCGCCGTCCCGGGTGTCCAGCCCCCAGTTCTTGCCTCCTGCCACATAGGAATTCAGAAGCACCGACTCGTACTGCGTCAGAACACCGACGACGTCGATGCCGCTGTTGGCACAGTTCGAGAGCGGGAAATCTACGATCCGATACTTGCCGCCGAAGGATACCGCAGGCTTGGCCACCTTGTTGGTCAGATCCTTCAATCGGCTGCCGCGTCCGCCGGCCAATATCATCGCCAGCATCTCGTTCTTGCTCATAATTGGACTACCTCCCTGATAGTGTGTATTAAATTACGTGCCTATTTTAACAAAAGTTCTGCATAATGAAAAGCACATATGCGTGATTATGCATAATTTTTACCTGCTCTTCTCATGGAATTTGTGTAAAAGTAGCAATCTTTCTCTGTGCTTGTTAGTGTTGTCTAACTGTGAGGGAGCGCCGTATAATTTTCACGGCTAGCGTTACATTTATAACAATATTGCCAATGAACAATTCCATTATTTAAGGAAGGAGAACATTTATGGTTTACTCACAGGAAGTAAAAGACATGTGCGTCGTACACCAGGGCGTACACCATGGCGCAGCTCCCATTCCGGAAGAGGCAAAGTGGGTGAAGGCCAGAGAGATCAAGGATATCTCCGGATACACACACGGTGTAGGCTGGTGCGCACCTCAGCAGGGCGCATGCAAGCTGTCTTTGAATGTTAAGGACGGAATCATTCAGGAGGCTCTGGTGGAGACCATCGGCTGCTCCGGAATGACCCATTCCGCAGCCATGGCAGCTGAGATTCTTCCCGGACTGACCGTAATGGAGGCTCTGAACACCGACCTTGTCTGCGACGCCATCAACACCGCCATGAGAGAGCTGTTCCTGCAGATCGTTTACGGCCGTTCCCAGAGCGCCTTCTCCGAGGATGGGCTGCAGATCGGCGCAGGCCTTGAGGATCTCGGCAAGGGAACCCGCTCCATGGTCGGCACCACCTACGGCACGCTGGAAAAGGGTCCTCGCTATCTTGAGCTGACCGACGGCTATATCACAGAGCTTGGTCTGGACGAGAACGATGAGATCATCGGCTACAAGTTCGTCAACTTCGGCAAGATGATGGATTTCATCAAGGCCGGTGACGATGCTGCAACCGCCCTTGAGAAGGCCTCCGGCAAATACGGCCGTGTCGCTGATGCAGTTCGTTTCATTGATCCCAGAAAGCAGTAATGGTGAAGGAGGAACACAGAAATGGCATTATTTGAATCTTATGAGAGAAGAGAGCCCCAGATCCTTGCCACGCTGAGCAAGTACGGCATTTCCTCCGTGGAGGAGTGCAAGACCATCACAGAGGCTGCAGGTCTGGACGTATATCATCTGGTAGAGGGCATTCAGCCCATCTGCTTCGAGAATGCAAAGTGGGCATATACCGTCGGTGCAGCCATCGCCATCAAGAAGAACTGCCGCACTGCCGCTGAGGCAGCTGCTGCCATCGGCGAGGGTCTTCAGTCCTTCTGCATTCCCGGCTCCGTTGCTGACCGCCGCAAGGTAGGTCTTGGCCACGGCAACCTGGGCAAGATGCTGCTCGAGGAGAACACCGAGTGCTTCGCATTCCTGGCAGGCCACGAGTCCTTTGCCGCTGCAGAGGGTGCCATCGGTATCGCCGACAAGGCCAACAAGGTTCGCAAAAAGCCCCTTCGCGTCATCCTGAACGGACTTGGCAAGGATGCCGCCAAGATCATCTCCCGCATCAACGGCTTCACCTATGTGGAGACTGAGTATGACTATTTCACCGGCGAGCTGAAGGTTCTCTCCGAGACCTGCTACTCGAAGGATGCCGAGAGCCCGCGTGCAAAGGTACGCTGCTACGGCGCGGACGATGTGCAGGAGGGTGTTGCCATCATGTGGAAGGAGAACGTAGACATCTCCATCACCGGCAACTCCACCAACCCCACCCGTTTCCAGCACCCGGTTGCAGGCACCTACAAGAAGGAGCGTCTGGAGGCCGGCAAGAAGTACTTCTCCGTCGCATCCGGCGGCGGCACCGGCCGTACCCTGCATCCGGACAACATGGCTGCAGGCCCTGCTTCCTACGGCTTCACCGATACTCTGGGCCGTATGCACAGCGACGCACAGTTTGCAGGCTCCTCCTCCGTTCCGGCTCACGTAGAGATGATGGGTCTGATCGGAATGGGCAACAACCCGATGGTCGGCGCAAC
>CAYXAN010000235.1:0-3539 GCA_964461705.1 uncultured Sarcina sp.
GGCCGTTCTTGGTGGAGCCCATTCCTTTATGGTGTGCGAAGAACTGAAGACTTAAATTCAACATATGGATACCTCCTCAATTCTGTGATTCAGATATTCCTCTCCGTACTGCCGCTCAATCCACTCCAAGCCGTGGACCATGCACTCAATCAGGAGCTCTCCCTCTGCCCCGAGATCCTTCACCACATTGCAGATCAGGTCTCCGCCCTCTTCCTCGTCGTAGAAGCACTCTACGTTCTCATGGAGCAGATCCTCAAGGCAATTGATGGTGTTGATCACGATGGCACTGACCCCGGCACAGACCACATCCGCACCGTCCTCTGCGTAGTCCGTATGTCCGGTGAAAACAAGTGATCTGGTATGTCCGTCCGTCGTTCTGAAAATCTGAACCCTCGTCATGTGTCCTTAAACCGAATTCCGATGGGCAGCAGCCCATTCCTTAACAGATCTCAGCCGATGATGCTGTCGATCTTGACACGCGTAAATGCCTGTCTGTGACCGTTCTTCTTGTGATATCCGGTCTTCGGCTTAAAGTGATAAACAACCACCTTCTTGCCGCGTCCCTGCTCCATGACAGTTGCCTCAACCTTGGCATCCGCCACATCACCTGCAACCTTCAGAGAATCTCCGCTGATTGCCAGAACCTGGTCAAATGTAACCTTGTCTCCTGCAGCGGCCTCGAGCTTCTCAACCTCGATCACGTCGCCCTCAGAAACCTTATACTGCTTTCCACCAGTTGCGATAATTGCGTACATCTTCGGTACCTCCTTCTTCCAAGTCTCGCTGACTACGGCGGGGCTGCGCTGTCAAACGCTCCCGACACCGCGCACGGCCATGCAGCTGCTTCCTGCACAGGCTCAAGCGCCGCGGCCTGTCTGCCCTCTTCACAATGCCGATCCTGCAGTACCTACAGTCGGCATCTAACGCCTCACCATGCGGCATACCTTGCAAGTATGAGGCTTTTGGAGGTGTCTGTCAAGACATTTTTCCGTCTTGCTTAGCCTTTGTAGACGTCCTTGTAATTCCGCTCTGCCTCCCTGCGGGCATCCTTTCGCTTGATATCCTCGCGCTTATCATAGCTGTGCTTTCCTCTCGCCAGCCCGATTTCCACCTTGCAGCGGCCTCCCTTGAGATAAACCTGCAGCGGGACAATGGTGTAGCCCTTTTGAGACACCTGCTGATCCAGCTTGCGGATCTGGACCTTATGCAGCAGCAGCCTTCTCTTCCGCAGGGGCTCACGATTAAAAATATTTCCCTTCTCGTAGGGACTGATATTCATTCCCTCCACGAAGCCTTCTCCGTCATCAATGACAACGTAGGCCTCCTTGACGCTGCACTTGCCCTGACGGATGGATTTGATCTCCGTCCCGTAAAGCTCGATGCCTGCCTCATATTTTTCCTCAATGAAGTAATCATGATATGCCTTTTTGTTGTTGGCAATCAGTTTAATGCTTTCCTGCATAATGCTTCCTTCCGCGGTGATGCTTCTTCTTATGCTCGTGCCCGGACGAATCTGCAGATTCCCCGGAATCATACAGCTCAAAATCAATGGTTCTGGCCATCGTATCCACCGAGGCCACGCTGACCACAACCTTCTGTCCGAGCCCGTAGCTTCTGCCGGTCCGTTCCCCGACAAGCTGTGCCCTTTCCTCAACATACATATAATGGTCATCCCGAAGAGAGCGGACGGAAAGCAGTCCCTCCACGGTGTTGGGCAGCTGCACGTAAATTCCCCATCCTGTGACGCCGCTGACGGACCCCTCAAATGCCTCGCCCAAATGTCCCTTCATGTACTCGCACATCTTCTGCTTGTTGGTCTCGCGCTCCGCCTCATCGGCGCGCCGCTCCATATTGGAGGACTGAAGACATACGTTCGGTAAAATGGAATCGTAATGGCTGCGCCGCTTTACGCTGAGCCTTCCGTTCAGATACTCCTTGATGATCCGGTGAATCTGCAGGTCGGGATATCGGCGGATCGGAGACGTAAAATGGCAATAATACCGCAGTGCCAGTCCAAAATGTCCGCCGCAGGTCGTGGTGTACATGGCGCGCTGCATGCTGCGGAGCGTCATCACGCTGATGGTGGCCTCCTCGGGCTTGCCCTTCAGCTCGGCCAGCAGCGTCTGCAGCTCTCTCGGATGCACCTGTCCATGACTCCAGCGGAACCGATAGCCATAGCCCTGTACAAAGCTCTTGAGGCGCTGCAGCTTTTCCTCCTCCGGCACACCGTGGGTGCGGTACACAAACGGCACCCCGAGCCAGTAGAAATGCTCTGCCACGGTCTCGTTGGCTGCCACCATAAAGTTCTCAATCATCATGGTCGCCGCATTTCTTTCGTAGGGCACGATGTCCGTGACCTTTCCTTCCTCATCCAGATGGATCTTGCATTCCGGAAATTCAAAATCAATGGCGCCGTCTGCCATCCTTTTCCTGGAGAGGATTTCCGACAGGCGAAGTCCCCTTCGGAGCATCGCCGCAATGGCATGCGATCTGGTTTTTGCGCCCCGCCGGATTCCCTGCAGCTCCAGCTGCTGCAGAATTTCGGATTCGTCCTTGTCCTCAAACAGCCGCATGACCCCCGGATAGGAAAGCTTTGCGTCGGAACGAATGATGGTTTCCGCAATGCGTGCATCGATCACGCGTCCCTT
The DNA here is from genome assembly GCA_964461705.1 of uncultured Sarcina sp. Lineage (GTDB taxonomy): Bacteria > Bacillota > Clostridia > Lachnospirales > Lachnospiraceae > CAG-791. The sequence goes on from CAYXAN010000235.1 coordinate 2,649, forward strand.
CCGGTCCAGCCGCATGATGCAGCTGAGTGCAAAGCGATCCTCTCCCGGATTCAGGGAACAGATGCCGTTGGACAGCTCATGGGGCAGCATGGGAATCACGCGGTCCACAAGATAGTTGGAGGTTGCCCGCTTCAGTGCCTCCTTGTCCAGCGCCGATCCCTCTTGCACATACTGGGCCACATCCGCGATGTGCACTCCCAGCTCCCAGGCGGCCGCCGGTTCCCCGTGCAAAGCTCCCGAAGACTCATCCGATATCTTCTTTGTCTTTTCCGATATCGCCTCCTGCGGCGCCGGCTCCATCCTTTCCTGTGCCGCCTCCTGCGGCGCAGATTCTGTTCCTTCCTGCGCCGTCTCCTGTGACTTTTGGGCCCTTCGCACAAATCTGCGGACGGAAATGGCATCATCAATGTCCTTGGTGTCCGGCCCGTCGATGGTGACGGTCAGAACATCCCGCCAGTCCTCTCTTTTCTCTGCTTCCTTTAAAGAAAGCGGAATGGCCTGCGGAATCTCCCGGACCTCCTCCAAGACCTCCTCCGGAAAGCTCTGCGGCAGATGATAGGCCCGCATGATCGACAGGATGTCCACCCCCGGATCATCCATGTGTCCCAGAATTTCAATGATCTCACCCGTTAAGGACATCCTGTCGCGTGCGCCGTGCCCTCTCCTTCCCCCGAACGCCTTGCCGCTTTGGGAAGCCGTGCCTCCGTTCTCGCCGTAATCCGTAATCCTGACCACCACCTTGTGGCCGTTCACCGCACCGTGCGTTGCCCCGGCCGGAATACGGACATCGGACGGGATCTTTCGATTGTCCGGGATGACACTGCCGTATCCCGCCGCCTTTGACGGCATTTCCCGGTCTGCGTCCTCTGTATCCTTTCCTGTGCCCTTTTC